>JADFIM010000002.1 GCA_022566725.1 Planctomycetota bacterium | reverse complement strand
AACGTGGCTGATGGCGATCGCTGTGCCCTGCTGTCTAGCGAACTCACCGCTACCACATCTCCCGGTGCAACATGGCCTGCGTTGGTGGCGGTGTCTCTCATCCGGCATATTCTCGACCCGCTGCAGCGTTCGATTCTGAGGCGGATGGCCGGTGATCCGCGTCAACCCTGTGGTACGGACGTCTGCGCCGCTGGGGAAGGCTGGGTGCGCTGCACCGATGCCGATAACGCGCTGAGGGCTCACCCTGGCGATGGTGCGCGCCAGACAGTGCAGCATCGGGTGCAGCACACGGTGCGAAAGGACGCCGCCCCCGTGCAAGAGCCAAGGGCCGCGGGGCAATGGGCCGTACTGGACTTGAACCAGTGACCTCCTGCGTGTCGAGCAGGCGCTCTAGCCAACTGAGCTAACGGCCCCGGTCGTGTTCATGGTGCGAGTCTATCCCGGGGGGCGTTGGTGTCAACGGGCGCAACCGAATTACGCGACTGCGGAGCCCGCGGATATGCATCCGCGGCCATCCAAGGACACGCGTTTCGCGCAGGCGCCTACTCGCGCGGCGGATGAAGCGAATAGTTGGGTGATTCTTTGGTGATCTGAATATCGTGAGGGTGCGACTCGGTGAGGCTGGCGGGGCTGACGCGGACAAAGCGGGCGTGCTCGCGTAGATCGTCGATCGTCCGGCAGCCGCAGTATCCCATCGCGGCCCGCAAGCCCCCCACCATCTGATAGAGGAACTCACCGAGCGGACCCCGATACGGGACGCGGCCTTCGACGCCCTCGGGGACGAACTTGGTCGAATCCCACCGCTGGCTGTAGCGGTCAGCGGAGCCGGCCCCCATCGCACCCTCACTGCCCATGCCGCGGTAGGTCTTGAACCGCCGCCCGCCGTGCAGAATCAACTCGCCCGGGCTCTCATCAAGGCCGGCGAACATCGAGCCGAGCATGACACTGCTTGCGCCTGCGGCGATGGCCTTGGCGATATCGCCGCTGTGCCGGATGCCGCCGTCCGCGATCACGGGCACTGCATGCTCGTCCGCAATCTGAGCGACGTTGAAGATTGCAGTGAGCTGCGGCACGCCCACGCCGGTCACCATCCGAGTCGTGCAGATGGATCCGGGCCCGATTCCGACCTTGATCGCATCGACGCCGGCCGAGACGAGATCCGCCGCAGCCTCCGCGGTCGCGACGTTGCCGGCGATAATGTCCAGGTCATAACGCTTGCGTATCTTCTTTATAGCGTTGATGACATTGCGGGAATGGCCGTGGGCCGTATCGACCACGATGACGTCGATTTCAGCATGGACTAGGGCGTCAACGCGGTCCAACTGATCCACGCCCACCGCCGCGCCGACGCGAAGCCGACCGCGGGCGTCGCGGCAGGCGTTGGGATGCTTGCGGAGGTTCTCGATGTCGCGCATGGTGATCAGTCCCGCCAGGCACCCGTCTCGATCGACCAGCAACAACTTCTCAACCCGAGCTTCGTTGAGAACGGACTCCGCCGCTTCGAGCGTGGTGTCCGGCGCAGCGGTGATCAGATTGGTCTTCGTCATCACCTCCCCGACCTGGCGGTCGGATGATCCGATCACGAATTTCATATCACGGCGGGTGAGGATTCCCACGACCCGGCCGCGGCTCGATCCATCTTCGGTCACGGGAAAACCGGAGACGTTCTGCTCGTCCATTAGTCGAAGCGCCCTAGCAACCGTGTCGCCGAAGCCAAGCGTTATCGGATCATTGATGACGCCGTTCTCGCTGCGCTTGACCTTGGCCACCTCCCGGGCCTGGTCGTCGGGCGTCAAGCTGCGGTGGATGATTCCGATGCCGCCTTCCTGCGCCAGGGCAATGGCCAGCGCAGACTCGGTGACGGTGTCCATGGGCGCGGACACCAATGGGACGTTCAGCGGAATGTTGCGTGTCAGGCGGGTGGCCGTATCGACGTTGTCCGGCGTGACCTCGCTGTAGTCCGGAAGCAGCAGGACGTCGTCGAAAGTGATGCCTTGCTGGACGATCTTGCGTTCCATTGACCAATGATGGGCGGATTCTCGGAACTTGTCAAATCCGTCGCGCCGCGAGTGGGCGTCGGCAGGCGGCGTGGGCCGTCCCTCGGCCGAGATTCGGGCGGGTTCGGTCTTGGGTTTCGACCCGGGGTGTGCTATTCTACATGGATGGCTGCGCCCACCGCCGGGCCTTGGACGCCGGAAACTGCGTAGACTAGACCTTCGTACGGAGGAAAGAGCCGGCCAAATGCGTGTTGCTGGACAGGCTCGATTCGGGTCAGCGGGCCGGTCGGGGAACTCTCCCGCCGCGTCCGGCCCACCGAATGGCCGGGGCGAAAGTTGAGCACGGAAAAGGGGGAACTCGGCTCGGTCAGCATCGAATTGATTCCACAGTGCTCGTGCGTTGTGGCCTGGCCGTCGTTGAGGCGGCGAATGAAACCGGCGGCAGAACTTCCAGGAGGCTCAAGGTGACGATTACAACGACAAGAGTAGTCCCTGAGGAACTCTGTGATCCCGTCCATCACGATAAGGGGACGGTGCCGGGCGAAGGCCGGCGGATGCTGATGAAATATCTCGCAGCGGCTGTGCGCTACGAGGCATCCGACCTGATCGTGAAAGTCGATCTGCCTCCGCGGATCAGGCTCCGCGGCGCGTTGAAGAACCTGCAAACCGAGGAGTGTTCGGAGCAGTTGATGTTCCAGATCGCCAAGGACGTGCTGGATGAAAAGCAGTACGCGTATTTCCATCACCACGGCTCGGTCGATTTCGCGTACGACTATGACGAGGACGATCGCTTCCGGATCAACCTGTTCATGGCTCGGGGCAAACCTTCATTGGCGGCCCGGTTGATCACGTCGAATATCAAGACCTTCGAGGACCTTCGCTTGCCGCAATCGCTGGGAGATCTGGCCCTGAGCGCCCAGGGGCTGATTCTCTTCGCGGGCATCACCGGGTCCGGCAAATCGACGTCGATCGCATCCATGCTGCAGTACATCAACGAACGCAGGCGGGTCCATATCGTCACCATCGAGGATCCGATCGAATACATCTTCAAAGACGACAAGGCGACGATCAATCAGCGCGAGGTCGGCATCGACTGCATTGATTTCAACGAGGCGCTTCGAACGCTGGTGCGAGAGGACCCGGATGTGGTGTTGGTGGGCGAGATGCGTGACTACGAGACGTTCGAGGCGGCGATCCGCGCCGCGGAGACCGGCCATGTGGTCTTCGGGACGATCCACGCCTCGTCGTCCTGGCAGGCGTTCGGGCGCATCTTCGACATGTTCCCGGAGCCCGAGCGCGACCAGATCCGCAAGCTGCTGGCGTACAACCTTCGAGCAATCATCTACCAGCGACTTCTGCCGACGTTGCGAGACGACATCCACCGGATACCCGCGATTGAAATCCTCATCAACACGCCGCCGGTGCAGAAGTACATCCTTGACGGCCGAGAGGGCGAGTTGCTGGACATCATCCGCCAAGGCCGGGAAGAAGGCATGATCGACTTCACCAGCGCGCTGGTGGAGCTCGTCGAAGCTGAATGGATTCATCACCGCGTCGCGATGGAAGCGACGCCAAAGCCCGAAGAACTCAAGATGCGCCTCAAGGGCATCTCCTGATTCCCCACGAGCCGCAATCAGATGACCGTGCAGATATTGTTCGCGAACGTCTCCGCTCAATTGGTGAGCTTCTACAAGCCGCTGCTGATGTTCGCGCCGTTTGTGCCGTGGGCATGGCTGATCTCGTCGAAGCTTGACAAGGATGCCCGCTTCTACCACCTCAATCATCAGATGTGGAACGGCATTCATCTGGCTGCGGGCGTGGCCGCGCTGGCGGCGATGCTCTTCATTCCGCCGACGTTCTGGCTCAGCTGGCCCCTGGGCATGATCATCCTCGCCGCCCCCCTCTACGCCTACTGGCAGATTCGAAACCGTGAAGTCCCCGAAACCGAGCGATTCAAGCTCAGCGGCGAGGGACTTGCTGCCAGACTCGAAGCCCGCAAGCTCGCCCGCAGCGCCCGCGGCGCGATGCTGCGATTCATTGACCCAAAGGGCAACGAACGCAATGTCCCGCCCAAAGACGATCCTTTGTATCCGATCCACATCCTGGCGGAGGACCTGATCGCGCCGGCGGTCGCCGCTCGGGCAACTCAGATCGAACTCACCGTCGGCGCAGGCGGCGGCAGGGTCGCGCAGACCATCGACGGCATTCGATACAAGCGCGAACCGCTGCAGCCTGAATCGGCAGCGCATCTGATCGCGTACCTCAAGGAGATTGCCGCGCTGAACGTCGATGACCGCCGAAGACGGCAGACGGCGGAGTTTCGAATGCTCGCCCCCGACGGCGAAGTGCAGATTACACTGATCACCGCCGGCACATCGAGCGGCCAGGTGATGAAACTCGACTTCGACCGTAGCAAACGACTGCTCAAGCCGTTTGACGGGCTCGGGCTACTGCGGTCGCAACTGGCGGCGCTGCGAGCGCTCGAACCGTCGCATGAGCGCCACGGCGTCCTCCTTCTTGGGGCTCCGCCCGGACATGGGCTATCCACCTCCTCGTATAGCTTCATGTCCAGGCACGACCCCTACACCTCCAACATCAAGACGCTGGAGCGTGAAATCCAGGCGTTGATTGACGGCGTTGATCAGGCCCAATGGGACCCGAACAATCCCGATGTGGATTACGCCACGAACCTTCAGTCCATCCTCCGCCGAGACCCCGACGTGGTGCTGCTCGCTACACTGGCCGACAATGAAACCGCGAGAATCGCGGCGGCGCCCGGTTTGCAGGGGCCGCTGATCTATATCCCACAGCGGGCCAAAGCGATCTCCGAGCAAATACGCCAGTGGGTCAAATATGTCGGCGATCTGAAGATGGCGGCGCGGACGCTTCGTGCCGTGACGAATCAGCGGCTCGTGCGCACGCTCTGCCCGAATTGCCGCCACCCCTATCAGCCTACACCCGAACAGCTCCAGAGGATGAACCTTCCGGCGAAAAAAGTCAGCCAGCTGTACCGGGCCAATGGCAAGGTTCAGGTCAAGAACAAGATTGAGAGCTGCCCGGTGTGTGGAGGCACCGGTTATCTCGGTCAGACCGGCGCGTTTGAGGTGATGATGATCGACGACGAAGCCCGCCGGCTTCTGGTGGCCGGCGACCTCAAGGGCGCGTTGGCCTACGCCCGCCGCAACAAGATGATCTACCTGCAGGAAGCGGCGCTGAGCAAGGTTGTCAACGGTGAATCAAGCATCGAGGAGGTTATTCGAGTCACGGCTCCCGCCCAAAGCGGCGCGGAGACCGCACGGCGTCCGAAACCGGATCCCGCGCCGACCACGTAGCTTCGCCCGCCAGGCGAGCGTACTATCCGCCGGCGCTGGCGCCTTTCCCCGCATGGAGTTCGAAGGGCTCCCGTCACCATGATCTACGCCCTCAACATTGTCCTTATCGCGCTGGTTGCGATGATCGCGTACTGGTGGGCCAATCAAGGCTTGTTCAGCGCGATCATTCATTTGCTGTGCGTGATTGTTGCCGGCGCGATCGCGCTGGCCTTCTGGGAGCCGCTGACGGTCGGCCTCCTGCTGCACGGCAACGCATTCGATAACTATGCCTGGGGCGTCAGCCTGGTTGGTCTGTTCGTAGCGGCGCTGCTTCTGCTGCGATTGGCCACCAACAAGCTCATTCCCGCCAACGTTGACCTGCCACACTGGGCCAATCTCAGCTTCGGCTTCCCGGTCGGCGCGGCGTCGGGCGTGCTAACAATTGGAATGCTGATCATCGGCATGGGGTTCATTCAATCGGAGCGCGAGATCTTTGGACATGTCGGGTCGGCCCGCAGCGCGAGGACCGGCCAGGTCGGTAACGTCGGGTCGAGAATGTGGCTGCCGTTCCACAAGTGGACCGACGAGTTTTACAGCCAGCTGAGCGTGGGCTCGCTGAGCACCCCCCGGCCGCTTCGGCACTACTACCCCAACCTGTCGGATCAGGCGGTTTCGCTCATACGAGATTCCTATCGTGGCGGGCGCGGGCAGGTTTCGCTGCTCCCGTCTGCGGCCTCGGTTGATGCAGTGTATGTCTGTTCCGATCTGGGACGATGCGCGGTCCGCGTGAAGTTCGGACGGGGTGCCATGGATTTCGGCGAGCAGTTGACGATCTCCGCTGCCCAGCTGCGCTTGATCGCATGGCCGCAAGGGAAAGACAAGCCCTACATATCGTTCCCGGTGAGCTGGACGCAGGAAATCAAGGGCGTGGGAATGGGAACCTTTCTCTTCGACGACCTATCGCATTACATCAGGAGCGTGCCCGGGCGCGAAGACGCCGACGTGCTGATCGTGTTTCCGTTTCCCGCCGAACTGGAGCCGCGCTTCATTCAGATCAAGGGGACGCGATACGACCTTCCTCAAGCCGAGGAGCGGACGCGGCTGGAGTACGAGGCAGTTCTCAGCGGCATGGGTGGAACTTCCCCAACGGTCGGGCTGCTGACGGATTTGGCCGGGGCCCGCCCGATTGATGACGCTGACATCACCCTTTCCAACTCCATCCGCCGGGTGGTCGTCAGCAGCAACCAGCTTCCGGGCACAATAAAGGAATCGAACAAGTACCTGGTCAGCGGTGACGCCCTGTTCAAGACGGGCAGAGCCCGCGTCTCGCGAGAGTTGCGGATCAAGGGCATCGACGAGCCTGGCGGCACGAGAATCGTCCAGTTCAACGTCAGCCGGGGAAGGTCCGCAGACATCTTCGGACCCCTGCGGGAACGGGCCGGCGCCAAGGCTCGGCCCGTCCTGATCGACAGTCAAGGCCACCAATACTCACCCATTGGCTTTATCCACGTGAACCCCGAGGGCGTCAGAATCTTCCTGGACCCCGTTCGGGGCATCGCGTCAGCGGACGATCTGCCCCATCTTCCGACCACCGGCGAGCAGGAGTTGCGGTTGGTGTTTCGCGTCACCGACAACGTCACCATCGTTGGCTTTCGGCTGGGCGACGTCGCCGTCGGCACATGCAACCTGATCGTGACCGAGAGAAAAAGAAGAAGGTAGCGCCGGCCGCGAAGCACTACGTGTAGCCAGAGCGGCAGCACGCAGAAACACCGCTCCGGCAGGTTACCGCCCGGCAGGTGGACGGGGTACGTTGACGGATTCCGTCACGCCGGCGCCGTCGCTTCTGAGCAGTCGCTCGATGTAGCGGATGTCGAACTCGGCGTCGATGAACTGGCGCTCGTCCATCAATCGCCGGTGCAACGGAATCGTCGTTTTGATCGGCCCGATTCGGAACTCTCCGAGCGCGCCGCGCATCCTGGCGATCGCCTGGTCTCGGCTGTCGCCGTGAACAATCAACTTGGCGATCATCGAATCGTAGTCCGGCGGAATGCGATAGCCGCTGCAACAGTGCGTATCCAGACGAACGCCGATTCCTCCCGGGGGTGAGAACTCGGTCACCAGCCCCGGCTGCGGTATGAAGCCGCGCTGGGGATCTTCGGCGTTGATTCGACATTCGATGGAATGCCCTCGCAGCGTGATGTCCCGCTGCTTCCACGGCAAGGGTTCTCCTGCAGCGATACGGATCATCTCCTTGACGATGTCTATGCCGGTGACCATTTCCGTGACCGGATGTTCCACCTGGATGCGAGTGTTCACTTCGAGCATGAAGAAGTTCTGATCGCGATCCATGAGGAACTCAACGGTGGCCGCGCCGGCATACTCGGCCCGGCGGATCAGTTCCGCTGCGGCTCTGGCGATGGCGTCGCGCTTCTTGGGGTCCACGCCCGGGGCCGGCGCCTCTTCGATCAGCTTTTGGTGGCGGCGCTGGGATGTACAGTCTCGATCGAACAGGTGCACGGAATTGCCGTGCTTGTCGCCGAGCACCTGAATCTCGACGTGCCGGGCGTCTTCCAGGTACTTCTCAATGTAGACGGCGCCGTTGCCGAAGGCGGCCTGGGCCTCCTGCGATGCCGCCGCGATGCCCGGCCGCAGCGCCATCTCGTTATGGGCGACGCGCATTCCCCGGCCACCTCCGCCGGACGCGGCTTTGACGATCACCGGGTACCCGATTTCAGAGGCCAGCTTGACCGCGTCATCCTCCGATTCGATCGCCTTGTCGCTTCCAGGGAAGATCGGTGTCCGCGAGGCCTTGGCCATCCGCCGGCATGACAGCTTGTCTCCCAGCAGGCTCATCGCTTCCGGGCTCGGGCCGATGAACTCGATGTGACAGTCGCGGCAAACCTCGGCGAAATGGGCGTTCTCGGCCAGGAACCCATAGCCGGGATGAATGGCGTCAACGTTGGCGATCTCAGCCGCGGAGATGATTCGATCGATCCGCAGATACGACTCGCTCGCCTCTGCGGGGCCGATGCAGATTGTCTCGTCAGCGAATTTCAGCCACGGGCCGTCCGCATCGGCTTGGGAATAGACGCACACCGTCTCGATGCCCAGCTCACGCGCTGCGCGAATGATCCGAAGTGCAATCTCCGCTCGATTGGCGATTAGAATGCGGCTGAACATGGGGCTACCGAATCAGTCACAAAGGCGCCAAGGTCCAAGCGAGCTGGCGCCTCCCCGAGCCCGGCATCGGGCGACTTGCAAGAATCGTCGGTCCCATTGCGACGTTGCCGGGGCCGAATAAGGCCGGGTTCGCCCTGCACTAACACTCAACTCGGCCTCACGATGAAAAGCGGCTGGCCGAATTCAATCGATTCACCATTATTCACCAGGACCTTCTCGATGGTCCCGGAGCATTCGGCCTTGATCTCGTTGAAGATCTTCATCGCCTCTATCATGCAAACTACGGTGTCCGGGTCCACGGACGAGCCCACAGCCACGAACGGTGAGGAGTCCGGATTCGACGCGGCGTAGAACGTGCCGACCATCGGACTTTCGATCTTCGCGAGCCCCTGTTCGCCGGGGGCCTCGGGTGCAGCGATGGGCTCCGAGGCCGACGCGGGCGTGCTTGGCCCTGCGGTCGCCGCCGACGCCGGCGGGGCACCCGCTGCCCCAACCACCTGCGGCACCTGATTGAGACCATCCCGCCGCAGCGTCACCTGCTCCTCGCTGTCACGAAGATCCAGTTGGGTAAGGTCGTTGGCGACCATCAAGCGCACCAGCTCCTTGAGTTTGCGGATGTCAATCATGGCATGGTCCTCTACCTGGCCGGTCCACTCGCCACGGCGGGCTCGATCACCGACGCCGCTGGATCCTTCGGGTAATCCGTAAGCACTCGGCAGCCGTCATCAGTGATCAGGACATCGTCCTCAATGCGCACACCGCCAACGCCCGGAACATAAATCCCCGGCTCGACCGTCATCACCATCCCCGGCTCGAGCACAACATCGGTGGCAAGCTGGTTGAAATAGGGGTCTTCGTGGATGTCCAGGCCCAGGCCGTGGCCAAGACCGTGTCCGAATTGCTCGCCATATCCCGCCGCGTCGATCAGCCTGCGGGCCACGGCGTCGATTTCGGCGCATGTCTTGCCCGGCCGGCAGGCGTCGATCGCAGCACGCTGGGCGTCCAGCACGATCAGGTAGATTTCGCGAACCTTCTGCGGCAGTTGGCCGACGCCGAACGTCCTGGTCATATCCGAGCAGTAGCCGTCAACGACGGCGCCCCAATCAATGAGCAGTGTCCCCTCTTGGATCTCTGCCGGGCCGCTGACGTAGTGAATGATCGAGCTGCGCGCCCCCGCCGCGACCATGGTTGGGAAGCTCGGACCGGTTGCTCCGCGCGCTTTCATCTCATATTCGAGCACAGCGGTCAGCTCCAATTCGGTCATGCCCATAGAAAGCCGGCCAAGGGCCTCGTCGAGTGCTTCCTGCTGAATAGCGATGGCACGCTGGATTGTCTCAATCTCCAGATCGTCCTTGCGCATTCGGAGCCGCCCGATCAGCCCCTCGGTATCGACCAGGCTTGACTCGCCGAGGACCGCCCCGAGCGTTGCCCGCTTCGTGACGGTGAGGTGTTCCGCCTGAACGCCCAGGCGCTTCACGCCGCTGCGGCGACAATGTTGCTGCACTGACTGCTCCAGACGATGCCTGATGCCCATGACGACTTCCGCGAGGGGGCTCTGCCGCCAGGGTTCGAGGAATTCGTCGTACCGGGCGTCGCTGATGATCGCCGCGACATCACCCGAGACCACCAAAAGGCTGTCATCGCCGATGAACCCAGTCAGATACCGGATGTCCTTGGCGTTCGAGACCAGTAGTGCGTCGAGCCCGCGACCAGCCATCACCTCACCAAGGCGATGCTGGCGGGCTGAACAGGCGGCGATCGTGGCCGCTGACACGGGCTCGTGGCCGGGCGTGCTCATCGGCCAGTAGTATAACATCGCCGCGATCTTGCAGCCATCTGTCGCGAACTGCCATGTTTCTTCTAGAGTTTGTCCCAAACGTCGCGATCACGCAGGGACACCGGCAGATCGAGCACCTCCTTGAGCACGATCATTCGCCGCAGGGTCTGTGCCCGGGGGGTATCGTCTGCGCCGAAAAGGGGGTGCCCGAGGTGCTGTGGCGAGGCGGGTGGTTGTGGTCTTTGTTCCTGAGCCGATCGAGCAAGCTGCAGGAGCGTCTGCAGCTCTGCGCCGCTCATCGCCAGCGGTGGTGCAGCCGGAGCGGGCATCGTCGCCTGGGGTCGCTGCGGCCGCTGGGCGGTCGGCTGGGGGGCTGGACGACGCGGGACGGGTGCGATGCCGACCGGCGGACGAGCGGGGCTGGGGACGGCGGGTCCGGTTCGGGCCTGGAGCTGTTGGGGGGCATACCGCTGGCTGGGCGGTGGTGCAGCTGGGCGTGATGGCACTGGGAATGGCGTGCGGGCCGCTGGGGGGGCTGACGTCGCCCCGGACGGACGGGTGGGCACATGCAATTGGGGCTCCGGGCGGCTGCTCCCGTGGCGGGCCCGAAGCTCTTCAATCTGGGCTCGGCGACGAGCCACAAGATCGTCTGGGCCGGACTCCGTGCGGCGCGCCGCCGCCTGACGACGGCGTTGCTCGGCCAGGTCCTTGAGACGCTGTTCCTGCGGCTTCTTATTCAGCCGCTCGGCGAGCGAGCCGAGCACCTGCCAGGCGACAATGGCCAGTATGATTGCCCACCAGTACTTACCAAACATGATCAGATTATAGCTGATCGGCGGCCGATCACGTCCTTGCGACGAGGTTCGGCTTTGGTTGCCCCGGCTCGACCAACTCGAACCTGATGCCCAAGAGCCGCTTGCGTCCGGTCGCGACGCCCGTCAGCGCTTGGGTTACAACGGCGTAGGTCCCGAAGAACACGCCCGACCAAAGCAGGTCGCCGAGGACTGTGAATTTGAAGAATGGCACCGCGGCGACGTAGCACTGCAACAACCCGGCCGGCGAGTGGGCGTAGTGGGGCGCGAACAGCCAGACCGCGAAGTTTGTGCTGAGGAAGAAGAAGACTGACCCGGAGGCGGCGCAAGCGCCCACTCTTAGGGCAGTCACCCTTGGTCGCAGCAACGGCCGTAGCGCGACGGGGAAGAGAAAAGCGCCGTAGACGATCAACATGATGCCGAGATTGTAGGTGCCCAAGCGCAGGTCACTGAATGCGAGGATCGCGACAGGGACGAACACTGCGACGGTGCGGCGGGTAAAGAAGAAGCCTGCAAAAAGGGCTGCGGCGGCAACCGGGGTGAAGTTCGGCGGGTGCGGCAGGAGACGACCCGCGATTCCCACCCCTAGCAGGATCGCAAAGACAAGTACCGCTAGCAGGGTTCGCCGGCTTAGTTTGAAAGCCCATTTGTTCATAGCGGCCTCGTCATTGATCCTTCCCGGCATCGAATCTCCACAGGACAACGTCGGACGGTTGCAGCTTCTGAACCCCGAAGCTCTTGTCGGCAAAATCCGTGTTGACCCAATACAGCCAGTTCTTGTGATCTGCGCCGCCGCCTTCGTTTTCGAGGTCATCGATCCTGGTCAGCAGCGCCGTCTGCCCCGATCCTTTGTACTCGAAGAGGATACCGTGAGGTGAACTCTTCGCCTGATTCATGGCGTCGAAAACGGTCATGTCCTTGCGCCAATCAATTGCCGTGAAGTGCTTCTGCACTCCGTCGTTGTAGTCTACGACGAGTCGCACGCGGTGCCCAGCTGGGCCGCTCGCCAGCCGGCCAGCAAAGGCCAAAGCAGTCAACGAAACGGTCGCCAGCGCGATGACAGCGGCGACACCCAGAGCGAGAGCGGACGGACGGAAACGAGATGTTTTCATTTTGGTTGCCCCAGATTGAGGGCCGACGCCTTCAATAGGCGTGGCTCAATGGGTCTGCAGGGACAGGGATGGAACACGAAACTCAGGTGGTGCGTCAAGCGTAGAGTCCGTTCAGGGCGTCCCGGGCGGGTGCCGAAGACGCTGCTTGCGGCGGGAGCAGGGCAACCGGCCCATGCCTTGGGGGTTGACCATTGCATCACGCCGATTGTACAGTGGTCCTGAGCTACCAAGTCGTCCTATTTGAGGGAAAGGGGGCGCGAAATGACATTGCTGTCCGGTATTCGCAACCTGGTTACGCGCAAGAAGATGCCTGTGGAGGTTGATCTGCGAGGCACGCAGGCCGAGAAATTGCCCCAGAGAGTGCAGGCGGCAGAGCCTTCGTTCGCCAACCGCTCCGCCTCCGCCGAGCCCAAGGGCCCTGGGCGAGAATCGACAGCGGCGAAGCGGGGCGAGAGTGATGTCGCCAGCTTGTTGGGCAAGATTGACGATCGTCTAGGGGCCCAGACCGATCAGACCCAGCGCCTCTTGCAACCGATGGAGAAGTTGCCCCAGGCGATGGATGCCCTGGCGGAAGTCAGCGGTAAATGCTCGCAGATGCTTGAGCTTTCCCGCGGTCAGGTTGATCAGGCCAGGGCCCGCGAGGAGGCCATCAACGCCGCGCTGGGGCGCCTCAGCGACACGACGGCACATGACGCCAAGGGGCTTCAAGAGGTTCAGCAGCAGCTCGATTTGAATACTCAAACAATCCAAAAGGCGGCCGAATCCATCGGCGCCGTCAGTCGAGACCTTCACGACGTTGCCAAATCCACCCGTCGGACGCTGGAAGTTCTCTCTGCGGCAGACCGATCCGGTGAGGACCGCGACGCCAAGCTGGTTGGATTACTGGAACGCGCGCAGAAAAGGGTGATCCTGGTTGTGGGCCTCTGCGGAGCGACGTCAATCCTCGCAATCATCGTGGTGGCGCTGGCGCTGCTGGCCTGAAAGTGACGGGCGCGCGAATGATCGCTGCATGTTTTTCGCCGGAACCTGGGGTCGGCGTAGGCGAGCCGCGTCGTCCACGACCGCGGCTTCTTCCGGCGCGCAACGGGCGCCCGATGCAGGTCGGACGATGCCGGGCTCGGGGACGAGCCGGCTCGCCACCGGCTCGTGGCTGGGCGCTTAGCCGGCCGCGACCAATTGGGTCTTCGTGAGCCGTCGGTAGAGATCGCAATCTTCGAGAAGCTCCTCGTGCGAGCCCTCAGCGATGATGCGGCCGCCATCCATCACCACGATGCGGTCGGCGTTGAGCACCGTGGACAATCGATGGGCGATGAGCAGAGCCGTGCGACCCTGGCAGAACTCGGCCAGGGCGGCGTTGATCTGCGCCTCGGACTCGGCGTCAATCTGGCTGGTCGCCTCATCGAGGATGAGAATCGACGGGTCACGCAGGATGGCCCGGGCGATGGCCAGACGCTGGCGCTGCCCGCCGGAGAGTGACGCGCCTTGCTCGGCGAGGTCGGTGTCGTACCCATTGGGCAGTTCGAGGACAAAATCTTCAGCGTGTGCCCGTCGGGCGGCGTCGATGATTTGCTCGCGACTCGGGGCTCCCGCCCCGAAGCCGATATTCTCAGCGACGCTGCCGCGAAACAAGACCGTCTCCTGCGTCACCACACCAAATTGCCGGCGAAGACTGGTCAGATTGACGGTTGAAATGTCAATGCCATCGATCAACACCCGACCGGAATCCGGCTCGAGCAGGCGTGGGAGCAGGCTGATGAGCGTCGTCTTGCCGGAGCCGTTTGGCCCGACAAGGGCCAGCCGTTCACCGTGCGCGATCGTCAATGTCAGCCGATCCACCGCCGGGCGATCCGACCCGGGGTAGGTGAACGAGACGTTGGCGAATTCGATCGCTTTGGAATGACGCAACAGGTTGGGCAGTCGTAGCGAGCCGGCTGCCTCTCGCTGTTGGGAATGGATCTCATCAAGACGTCCAGCGGGGGCGGCGGCGGCGTGTATCTCGTTGACCAGCCCGGCCAGTGGGCGAAACGACGCGCCCGCCACGGCCAGCGAACCCAGGGCGAGGACGAACCGCTCGAACGGGAGATTGCCGGCGATGATTTGCTTGGCGGCGAAAATGGCCAGGGAACCGATGATCAACACGGCCAGCGTTTCCACGACCGGCCCTGTCAGGGCCCGGGCCGTGCGTATCCTGAGCTCCTGCTTCACGACCGCCTTGTTGATGCGATGGAACCACCTTGCGGCGTGCCGCTCGCCGGTGTTGGCCTTGACCGCTCGCAGCCCGTGCAGCGTCTCGGTGGCGACCCTCAGCAGCCCTTCCTGGGCCTCGAGGGATCCCCGAGTGCCTCGGCGGATCCGCTTGCCAAGCTTGCGGAGCACGATCAACAGCAACGGGGCCGCTACAACCGCCGAAAGTGTCAATCGCCACTCGAAGACGAGTGCCGCGGCAAATGCGGCCAATCCCTTGAGCACGTGTGTGACCGCCTTGCTCGTGACAGCGATGAATCCGCGTTGTAACTCAGCCGCATCTCGAACGATCCTGGCCACGAACTCCGAGGGCCCGCGGGCGATGACCCGGCTCAGCGGCAGGTGGAGCACGTGGCGATAGGTGTCCTGGCGGATGCGCGCGATGGTCTTCGTGGCTAGCGTCTGGCTCAGGTATTGATGCATGAAGTTCGCTGCGCCGCCCAGCACGGTAAGCACCGCGATCACGAAGATAATCAACACCACGCCGTCGAACCGCTCCGGCGGGAGTCTGGCGATAATCTCGTCCGGGACCCGGATCCAAGGCTCCTTCTCGTTGAACTGTCGCGCGAGCTGATCAAGTGAATCACCGCGCAGGATGAGCCGCAGCATCGGCCCAAGTGTGAGCAACCCCACGCCGAGCCCGCTGGCTGAGATGAATGCAAAGACAAACGCCCATGCCACCGTGGCCCGGTTCCGCAGCATCTGCCTGGCATAGGTCCAGAAGGCAGCCATAGTGCAGATAGTATTGCCTCTCGATACACGCCCGTACAGCGAGCCGCGTCGTCCCAACCGCGGTTGCTGCGGGGCGGCCGTACAGTGATCGGGCTCTTCGTTGGCTTGGGCGAGCCGCGTCGTCCTCGACCGCGGTTCCGGCGGCACGCTACTGATACAACTTTGCGAAGTCCTTCCAGAACGTCGGGTAGCTCTTGCTCACGCAGGCCGGGTTCTTGATGGAAATCCCCGGCCGGGCGAGGCCGAGCACCGCAAACGCCATGGCCATGCGGTGATCGTTGTAGGTTTCGATCACCACGGGTTTGTCATGGCGGGTCGAGGGATCGATGGCGATCGAATCGTCGGTGGTCTCGATCGTGCAGCCGATCCTGCGCAGCTCGTTGGCTAGCGCGGCGATCCGATCAGTTTCCTTCACGCGGAGTGTATCAAGTCCGGTGAGGCGACTTGCCTTGTCGGATTTGTATGCGACGACGGCAAGAGCGATCGACGCGTCAGGCATGCTCGCAGCATCCACATCAATTGCCCGCCGAAGCCGCTGCGGTGCTCGTATGCCGAATCCAGATTCGATCTCATGAACATCGACCCCCAGGTCATCGAGTACGCCAACAATCTCAATGTCCGGCTGAAGCGAAGATCGGCACATTCCCGGTAGGTACAGCTTCGCGTGCGGCAGAATCACTACAGCTACCATCCAATATGCGGCGCTGCTTGCGTCCGGTTCGATGGCGTACTCCCTTGCGCGAAGGTCGCTCGGGCCGATTTTCAGCTCGGGAGATCTTGGTTCCGATACTCGCTTCCCGTCTGACTCGGCATAGCACTGGTCTGTGACAACTACGCCCCATTGACTCACAACACTCTCAGTCAAGCTCACATAACGAGAACTTGTGATTTCATCATGTAGGATGAAGGTGGCTCCCCGCTCAAGAAAAGTCGCAATCAAGAGAACCGCGGACACGAACTGACTTGATACCGTCGCCCGATAGTCGATCTCTCCTCCTACGAATGTCTCACTCGGCACGACTCGGACAGGCAATCGCCCGTCGTCATCGACGTACTCGATCTTCGCGCCGAGTTGGCGGAGCATGTCAATACCCTCGGCGATGGGGCGCAGGCGCATGCGTGGGCTGGCATCGACGATGACCGGCTCTGCGGCAAGACACGCAGCGGCGATCATGAAGCGGGTCGGAGCGCCGCCGTCGCCGAGGTTGACGCGACCGCCTCGGGGAAACCGTCCCCCCACTCCGTTGATGTGCACGTTGTCACCTTCCCAACGGGCCTCGGCGCCGAGCGTACACAGTGCCTTGAGCAGGGTGTCCGTATCGTCGGCTCGCAACGGACGAATGATCTGTGACTCGCCTTCGGCCAGCGCCGCCAGGATGTACGCCCGGCAGGTGATGCTCTTGGAGCCCGGCGGCGTGATGGTGACATCAAACGGCCTCGTCAGCGGCTCGATCGGCAGGGGATCGGGCAGTCGATCCAGCGGTAGCGTGTAGTCAATCACTGCCCCCCTCTCCCCTTGGGAGAGGGGTTGGGGGTGAGGGCGCTTCGGTGCTTTGGCTGCTGCGCCGCTGGAAGGATTGCCTCGCCAACTTCATCCCGATGATTCAACAGATCGTCGTTGGTTATCCGCATAACGGGCAGGGCCCGCTTCCTGAGCAAGGCACTTTGCTGCGCATCCATCTCGCCTTGGCCGACATGCGATTCTCCGTCGAGCTCTACGACAAGCTCGGCCTCTTCGCAGAAAAAGTCTACGACGAACGGACCGATGGGCTGCTGTCGTCTGAATTTGAAGCCGCTAAGCCTGCGGGCTCGCAACATGCCCCACAAGATGCGCTCGGGGACGGAGCCGGCGTGACGGAGCTTCCTCGCGCGCGTCTTCATGTGCTGTGACGTGTATGGTTCGATGCGATGCGACATGCTCAGGACGCCCTCACCCTAACCCTCTCCCAAAGGGAGAGGGAATCGGCCCACTCTAACCCTCTCCGGGTGCTGGACGCAGTCCCCTCACTCTTTCCGAAACACCGCCACCACGTCTTCGATCGGAATCACAAACAGCTGGTTGTCGCCTTCGAAATCGACGGGGAGACTGTTCTTGGGGTTGAACAGCACACGGTCGTATTGCTTGATCGGATAGTCTTCATCGTGCTCCACCTGGGCGCTGACGGCGACGATCCGGCCGGTGAGGGTGGGGATCTCGATTTTGTCCGGCAGATGGATGCCGACCTTGGTCACTTTCTTGTCCGCATCCTTGCGGATCAGGACGCGATTGCCGATCGGCTCGACGGTTTCAAGCGATTTGATTGACGACTTCGCCTTAGCCATGGCGCCGTGATAATAGTCCGTTGACGTTGCGCGGGTCCGCCTGGTTGGCGTTGGACCGGATGGTGTAACAGCCCCGACCAAGAATGGAGGTCGGCGATAACCGGCCGGGGATTTGCTCTCTTTCAATCTTGCGCGTTGAAGCCGGTTGCTACTGAGGCTTGGCGGATGGCTCCTGGCGGCTGATCATGGTGTCGAGCATAGTGCCGATGAGAGCCGTGGCTTCGGTTGATCCCCCTGTGCCGACATTTCCACCATTCGAGCCGACGACCATGACGCGGGGGGTGATGTTGATGCCGCGCTCGCCGACGATCTTGAGCAGTTCGAGCAGCGCCGCGTTGCCCGAGCCGATCTGCAGGGCAATGACGCGATAGGCCTCGGCCTGTGCCTCGGCCTTGATCCGGATCGCCTCGGCTTCGGCGCCCGCTTCGATGATGCGGCGCTCTTTGTCCTGCTCGGCGATCTGGACTTCATACATCGCGGTCGCCAAACGCCGTTCTTCCTCCGCTTCCTGCTGGGTTCGGGACAACGCCTTTTGCTGCTCCGCCGCCCGCTGCTGCTCCTGGAAGGTGACCTGCTCCTGAAGTGCGATTTCACGATCGGTCTGGGTCTTCAACAGCGCGCCAAGCGTCTGCTCATCGCCAACGTCGCCGATGCGGACTGCGGTCACGGTCACGCCGACCTTCGACATTTCCGCGGCCAGCAGCAGCAGCGACTGTGACTCCTGCAGCGATCGCTGCTGCACGTAGTCCAGGGCCTTGACGCCCTCGGCGTTGTTGCGGAAGATCGCCCGAACCGCGGAGTTCAAGCGATTCTGCATCCGTTCCCAGTCGCCACCGAACCTCGCAACGACGATCGCCGCGTCGTCGGGTGTGATCTCGTACTCCACGCGGACATCGACCGGGAAGGTGAAACCGTCTGAGGAGCGGACCGTGATCTCCCGCTCCTCGCCGGCCTGCGCGGCCTTGGTGTATCGCATGACCTGCGCTTCGGTGGAGACAATCGTCATCTGCAACGCCTTCGTGTTCAGATAGTATTTATCTGGCATTAGTGGCTGGCGCCAGATGCCTCGTTGCCCGCGGTCGACGATGGCCATGTCCGTTGTCGCGGGTGCCTTCTCGCCGACGTTGGCCTTGACCACGCCGACCGTCGCCTTTTCGATGTTCGTCACCGGGACAATCTCGACATGGAACAGCCGGGTGTTCAGCCGGTACTTGCCGGGTGTGAGCACGGATGCCTGCGGTCCTTTGTATCCCTGGGCGGGCCCGAGAAAATACTCGGCACCGAGCATCTTTTGGAACTCCTCCTGCGACCATTCCGGGGCGTAGATCTCACCCAGCGGCAGCGGCCGTCCGTCCGTCGTCGTCATGAGGCCGACTTGGCCTTCCTTGATTTCGATCACGCGGTCTTTCTCGATGTCGTAGATGACCGGCCAGTAGCCGAACTTCCAGCCGGGACCGAGGATCTTGGCTTGAGGCCCTTTCTCGCCCTGGGTGGCGATGATCTGCCCCTGGGGAAGGTCCTTGACGGCGATGTTCTTGATGACGATCCCCGCGAAATCTTCGCCGACGTACCGAACCGAGCTCATCACGACCGACACAGCCAATACGAACAACGCCACCACCCCCGCTCCGGCACGGAGGCTGGCGGTGGCACGGGGGCTCGCGGCGGGATATTTCACCGCTGCCACAACAATCGCGATAGCCAATCCCAGCCCGACGACAATGACTACACCCATGACATTATCCTTTCTCTAAAATGGTCAAGCAGTGTACCCTAACTCCCCCCGGCCGTTCAGGCCCGCCGGTCAAGTCGCTCGGACACGTCCCTACCGCCGCCCGACTGGCCATGATTCGCCAGAGCCGAGGCGGGTTCAGACCTGGCCCCGCTGCAATTAGGCCAACAGGGCCCATGGTCATGCCCCGAGCCGGTGGCGGCCCATATCATACGCCAAGCGTGTTGTGCCATCGCCGCAAATGGCGGGCGACCGCCCCAGATCCAGGAGATCGACTCCCATGACCACCGCCAGCACACCGTCGTCAAGGCCCAAGACCGCCCCAGAAACCGATCCGCTGCGACTGATCGACGTAGATCACGTGCGGTTCTACGTCGGCAACGCCAAGCAAGCGGCGTATTTCTACGCGCACTGTTTCGGCTTCCAGGTCGCGCAGCTTGCGGACCTCACCACCGGTTGCCGCGAGGAAGCCAGCTACCTGCTCACCCAGGGCAACATTCGTTTGGTGTTGAGCACCGGGTTGCACAAAGACCACGCCGCCCAGCGCGAGGTGATGCGCCACGGCGACGGGATCAAGGACATCGCCTTCACCGTCCGCGACGCGGCTGCCGCCTACGAACAGGCCATCAAGAACGGCGGGGAACCTGCCTACGAACCCGTCGAGATGACTGACGATTCCGGGGACGGCACGGTCGTCATCGCCGGGATCAAGACCTTCGGCCGATGTGTCCACAGTTTCGTCTCCCGCAACGGCCGGTACAAACTGGAGAACATTCAGGGCGGCGGCCCATTCATGCCCAGGTTCGAGCCCGTGGAGTCATTTGCGCTCAACGAGTACAACCAGGCCCATCCCTGTGGGCTGATGTACGTCGATCACTGCGTGGGCAACGTCGAGCTGGGGAAGATGAACCATTGGGTGAAGTGGTATGAAGATGTGCTCGGCTTCAAGCAGTTCAAGCACTTCGACGACAAGGACATCTCGACGGAGTACTCGGCGCTGATGTCCAAGGTGATGGATTCAGGTTTCGGCACTATCAAGGTGCCCATCAACGAGCCGGCCCACGGCAAACGCAAGAGCCAGATTCAGGAGTACCTCGACTGGCACGATGATGAGCCGGGCGTGCAGCACCTGGCCTTCCGCACCGATGATGAGCTGGCCAGCGTGGCGGAGCTGCACCGCCGGGGGGTGGATTTTCTGCGCATCCCCGATGAGTACTACCAGACCGTCTGGGACCGCGTGTCCAAGATGGGATGGGAGATCAAGGAGGATCACCAGCGCATCCGGGACCTCGGCATCCTCGTTGACGCCGATGACGAGGGGTATCTGCTGCAACTGTTCACCAAGCCGCTTCAGGACCGCCCGACGCTGTTCTTCGAGATCATCTGCCGACGCGGATCGCAGAGCTTCGGCAAAGGCAACTTCAAGGCCCTCTTCGAGTCGCTGGAGCTCGAACAAGCCCGCCGAGGGAATCTGTGACCTCTACTCGTCCGATCCGCGCTTACGCCGATACGTCCGTATTCGGCGGATGCTTCGAGGAACGATTTCAGGATTCAAGCAAGCGATTCTTCGAGGGAGTCAACGCCGGACGGTTTCTCGTGCTGCTGGGCGCGACGACCGAAGCGGAGTTAGCACTCGCGCCGGATCACGTTCAGGAGATCGTTGCCAGCCTATCCGACGATCGAATCATCCGTTGCCCGATAACGCCCGATGTTGCCGAACTGCGCCAAGCCTATCTCGATGCCGGAGTCCTCGGGACGGGATCGTTTGATGATGCGACTCATGTGGCCATCGCGACAGCCCATAATGCCGATCTGTTGGTCAGTTGGAACTTCCGGCACATTGTCAACTACGATAGGATACGTGGATTCAATGCCGTCAACCTGCGGCTGAACTACCGATCGCTGAGCATCCACTCCCCCCCAGAGATTGTCTATGGCAAAGACGAAGAACGACTTTGACTGTGTTCAAATGAAGCGGCAGATTCAGGCCCGGGTCGCGGGGGAGACCAAGGGCATGACCGCCGAACAGCGGGACGCTTACATTCGCGAGCGAGCCGACGCTTTTGCCGAGAAGATGGGCTGGATCTACGAATCGGTCCCCGATGAACACGGGCACTATCACGTCAGGCGAATCGACGAGAAGGATGGCAAGGCCGGATGAATCTGCCGCCGCGGGTCACAGAGTTTCGGCAAAGGCAACTTCAAGGCCCTCTTTGAGTCGCTTGAGCTCGAACAAGCCCGCCGAGGGAATCTGTAAAGCTCCCCCAGAGTAAATGATGTTGATGAAATCGAAGCGCGCGAACTCACTGCGGTACGCGGTCGTTATCGAAAAGGCGAATAGAAACTTTTCTGCGTACGTTCCTGATCTGCCCGGCTGTGTAGCAACCGGTCGGACGCAACCGCTTGTGCGGAAGCGTATCACCGAGGCGATCGAACTGCATCTGCAGGGTATGAAAGAGGACGGCCAGGCGATCCCCAAGCCATCGGCAACGGCGGAATACGTCGAGACGGCCGCATGACCGTCGAAACGCATGACCGCGCGACAGTATGCGGTGCGGGATGAGCTCACATGATCGATGAGAACGTGTACAGATGGGTGTTGTTGGCGATCATCGTCAGCGGCGCCGGCATAAGCATCTACTTTCGCCGCAAAGGGGCCAAGTCCGGCGGACCCATCTCGCCACGCGAGAATGGACTCGCGATTGACACCTTGTTGTCGCTGTTTGGCTTCGGAGCAATGGCGAGTGTCGTGACCTATCTCATCAATCCCAAGTGGATGGCATGGTCGCAGCTTGAACTTGTGCCGCAGCTGCGATTGCTCGGCGGACTATTCGGTCTGATCGTGCTGGGTCTGTTGTTTTGGACGCTGCGACACCTTGGAGCCAACGTCACTCGTACTGCGCGGACGAGATCGCATCACACCCTGGTGACAGGCGGCCCTTACCGCTGGGTTCGGCATCCGCTGTACTCGTCCGGTGTGGTGCTGTGCGCCGCCTATGTTCTGCTCACCGCCAACTGGTTCATATTGCTCATGTGCGGGCTGGCCTTCGCTGTGCTGCGGGCGCGAACCTCCAGGGAAGAGGCGAATCTGATCGCGAAGTTCGGCGATGAGTACCGCGCGTACATGAGCCGCACCGGGCGCTTCCTTCCCCGCCTCCGCGCCTCATAGGCGGGCCGAGGCTGAGGACGGCGCGGCTCGCTCAACTCAACCCGTCCTCAGCAGACGATCCCGCTACAATAGGGGTCGAATTCGAGCAGATTGCCGAGGAGCAAGCCCCATGCCCTACTACTTCAAGCTCGGTCAATTGCCGCCCAAGCGGCACATTCAGTTTCGTCGCCCCGACGGTGCGTTGTATTCCGAGGAGGTCTTTGGCACAGAGGGATTCGTTGGGCCCACCACCACGCTGTACCACATCCATCCGCCGACGCAGGTCACCGGTTGGAAGACGCTCTATTCGACGAAGCCCGAGTACGTCGAGACCGACACGATGCGGATGCGGCATCTCAAGACGATGCCGATGAAGCCGAAAGGCGATCCGATCACTGGGCGAGTGGTACTGTTCGGCAACGCCGATTGCGAAATGAGCCTCTGCGCACCCGCCGAGGCGATGAACTACCACTACAAGAACGGTATGGGCGACGAGTGCGTCTTCATCCATTACGGCTCGGGCACGGTGTACAGCTCCTTCGGCACGCTGAACTTTCGCCCCAAGGACTACATCATTATCCCCAAAGGCGCCACGTACAAGATGGAGTTCGACAAGCCCGCCGAGGGCGAGCCGAAGCCAAAGTTCCTGGTGATCGAGACGGCCAACGGCTCGCATATCTTGCCCCCGCCGCGATACCTGTCGAAGAAGACCGCCCAGTTCCTGGAGCATGCCCCGTACTGCGAGCGCGATCTGCGCCCGCCTGAGCTTCCGTTGACGTACGACGAAGCGGGCCAATTCGAGGTGAGGATCAAGGCCCGCGACCGCGTACACAGCTACATCTACGACTATCACCCGCTGGACGTGGTCGGCTGGGACGGCTGCTACTACCCGTACCGGTTCAACATCGACGATTTCAGTCCGATTACGGGCAAGCATCACATGCCGCCGCCGACGCACCAGACGTTCGAGGCACACAACTTCGTGATCTGCTCATTCTGCCCGCGCGCGCTCGACTGGCACCCCCAAGCGATTCCCATCCCCTACAACCACTCCAACATCGACTCCGACGAAGTCCTGTACTACGTTGACGGGAACTACAAGGCCCGTAAGGGGATCGAAATCGGCTCGATCACCCTGCACCCCCAAGGCATCCCCCACGGCCCACATCCGGGTACCGTTGAGCTGTCGCTCGGCAAGCAGTGGACCAACGAGCTGGCGGTGATGTGCGATACCTTCCGCCCACTGTATCCGACCAAGGCGGCGTTGGAGCTGGACGATCAGGAATATCCGGAAAGCTGGAAGGGCGAGTATTTCCCGAAGATCGCCGGGGCGCACCTGCCCAACGGTGAGGCGAAACCCCAAGCGCAGCCGCTGACGGAAGCCGTCGATACCAGCGGCTGATCGGAGTACGTCCGATGCATGGGCGAACCAAATCTGTTGAGGTGCGATTGCAGCGACTGATGACCGGCCGGCGGATCGCGATCACTGTGCGGGCTTTGATGGTCACGTTGTTGATGTTGGTCGGCATCGCCGGCTGTGGAGCGGAGACTAACCCTGTCACAAGCTCGAACCCTGACCCATCCGAGGTGAAGCCGGCTGGCAATCCCAACCTTGGGTCGATTCCCGTGCGGTCATCGGTCGAGGACAACCCCCCCGGCTGGCCGCCGGTCGAATTCGAACCCCCCCAGCTCGACTTCGGCAACCTCCCCCCGGGCGGAACCGGCACAGGGTTGGTCAAGATCTGGAATGTTGGCCAAGAACCGCTCAAGATCGTCAGGTCGATAACGAGTTGTGGCTGCACGGTCGCCGAGAACCTCGCCGGCCGGGAGATCCTGCCGGGCGGATTCACCGAGTTCAGCACCACAATGAATATGAAATCGGGACTTGGTGAGAAGAAGGAGAAGATCAGCATCGTGTTTGAGGGGTATACCGAGACCTTCGCGGTGTATTACTTCACGGCTGAGGTCAGCTTGCCGATTCGCGTCACCCCGCCGTACATTCGGGCGTCCGAACGGGTTGCCAACGAATGGGTGCACACGACCTCAGGCGAACTGCGCGTGGAATCTACGGACGGCAAGCCGTTTCGCATTCTGGGATCACACGGCGAGCCGCCCCAGTTCATCGGCTTCGATCCCGCCACCGACCCGCCGGCCAGTGCGTACACGATCCGATGGGATTTGGACCGGCTCAATGAGGCCTCTCTCCCATGGTTCTGGGTCATCGAGACGGACCGGGCGGACTGCCCGGTCGTGGATGTTCGAGTTCGCCACGAGTCCACGCAGCCGACTCGACCGCACGGCCGGCCGTGGGTGCCGAAAGATCAGAGAATCCTCGTGGGCGAGGTGCGCGATGGCGACCCGTTTGAGGTAGCCACCAAGATCGAGTTCGTTGAGCGATATACGCCCGATCCGATGACGGCCGGTGTAACCAGCGATTCACCGTTCCTTGAGGCCCAGCTTCTCGAGGCACAGCAAGACGGCCAGTTCCTCCAGTTCCGAATTCGCATCACGCCGGTCCAGGCCAAGCCCGGTCTGCTGTACGGGATACTCACGTTGAACGCCTCAGGCTATACCGCGCAACTGCGCATCATCGGCCGAGTGGTGGAATAGTCCGACAGCGCTCCTATGTCCGTCGGCCCCGAGTTGCGGACACGCCAGCTCGAGCCGAGCGCGCTAGGCTGGGTCGTTCGGCGGAGGTCATCCAATGATTCCGGCTATGACCCCGCGACGCAAGCGATGGTATCGGCCGCGCAATCTGGCCATTGGGCTCGGTGGCGCAGCGGCCCTGTTCATCGCCTATCAGGTGTATTGGGCGGCGATCGCCGAACCGGCGCCAGTGATCGACTACGCGGCGAAGCTCGTTGAACTGAGCGAATCAGCCCAGCCCGCAGGTGAAAACGGCTGGCCGCTGTGCATCGAAGCCGGCGGATACGTCGATGAGGTCCTGGCGGCGATTCAGGAGATGGAGTTCGCGCCTCACGACGAAGACAAGGAGTTCTATCTGGACTTTTCGCGCGTGTATGGCTCCCAGGCGATCCCGCCTGACATCGAACCGGAGCGCCTCGCGGTCAAGATGCTGCGCGAGCGTGGCGCGTTTGATCTGCTGGCCCAAGCTGCCGCCTGCCCGCGGGCAGTGCGTCCAGCCCGGGGTTCACCACCGTTGTTCATGAACATCCAATTGCCGGAGCTCACGCAATTCCTCCACCTCGCCAAGGCCCTCACCGCGTCGATGCGGCTCGAAGCACAGCAAGGTAATCAGGTCCAGCGCATCGCCGCCTTTGAACATTCGCTTGCACTGGGACGCGCGGCCGCATCGCAATGGACGCTGATTGATCGGCTCGTCGGCATGTCCATCGTATCGATGACCCTGCATGAACTTCGATACGAACTGCTGGAGAATGCCATCGACGAGCGCTTCACCCAGAGCAGCCGCCGGGAAGAGCAGCAACTGATTCTGGAACGATACCAGGTCAACTATCCGTTCCTGCTCTACGTGGGCAACGTCAAACCGCAAAAAAATATTCCACGTTTGATCGAGGCGTTCGCCGTGATTAAGGGAAGGCTGCGGAACCACCCCGTCTATCGCGATCTGCGGCTGGTCATCATTGGAGACGACCTGAGCGCGCACTCCGATCTGCGGCGCACCGTCCTTCGGACGCGCGTGCAAAACGACGTGCGCTTCCTGGGCTTTGTTCCGGTGGAGACGCTGAGGGTTTTCTACCAGTCGGCGGAGGTTTTCGTCTTCCCCTCGTTGTATGAAGGCTTCGGGCTGCCGCCGCTGGAGGCGATGGCTCAGGGCACGCCCGTGGTGACCTCCAACGTCTCCTCGCTGCCGGAGGTGGTCGGAGACGCGGCTGTGCTGGTGCATCCGGAGAACGTTTTCGATATCGCTCACGGTATAGAACAGGTGCTGCTGCAGGAGGGACTGCGGCAGGAACTTCGCAGCCGGGGAAAACGGCAACTGGAACGGTTTAGTTGGGAACGGTCGGTCGAGCGGGTATTGCAGATCTACGCCGAAGCGGCGGAAGGGTAAACGCCGTTCCCGCCGGGCACTTCGATGGGAGGAATTTCCACCCCGCAACATGCAGGATTTTCAGTTTCGGGTAATTCACCGGAACCGCAACACAAAGGCGCGAACCGGGCTTCTGACGACCCCCCACGGCACGGTGGAGACACCGGCCTTTATGCCGGTGGGGACGCTCGGAACCGTCAAGGGTCTGTCGCAGCAAAACCTGGAGGAGTTGGACGCCTCCATCATCCTGGCCAACACCTATCACCTCTACCTCCGCCCCGGCCCGGACCTGATCCGGGAGATGGGCGGGCTGCATCGGTTTATTTCCTGGGACCGTCCGATTCTGACCGACAGCGGCGGATATCAGGTCTTCAGCCTCAGCGCGCTCCGGAAGGTCAGCGAGGAAGGGGTGGAGTTTCGCTCGCACCTGGACGGTTCGCTGCATTTTCTATCCCCCGAGCGGGCCATGGAGATCCAGGACGCCCTGGGATCGGACATTCAGATGGCGCTCGATGAGTGCACCGAGTTTCCAGCCGGGCTGGCGGAGGCGGAAAAATCGATGGAACGGACGCTCCGGTGGGCGGAACGGTCCAAGCGCGCATGGCAGCGCGCGTCCCATTCCGATGGAAAGAGTCCGGCGGGAGCTTTATTTGGCATCGTGCAGGGAGGCACTCACGCGCGGTTGCGACGCCAATGCGCCTCCCGGCTGGTGGAGATGGATTTGCCCGGCTACGCCATCGGGGGCCTTTCGGTCGGCGAGGCCCGGCCACAGACCTTGGATATGGTGGCGGCCTCGGAGGAATGTCTGCCGGAGGATAAGCCGCGGTACGTAATGGGCGTGGGACTGCCCGAGGAGTTGGCCCACTACGTTGCCAGCGGTGTGGATATGATGGATTGCGTGCTCCCTACACGGAACGGCCGTAACGGCTGCCTGTTCACTTCCCAGGGGAAATTGCACATCCGGCAGGCCCGCTATGCGCGCGATTCCCGGCCCGCCGATGAGGCCTGCGGCTGCCCGGTTTGCCGCCGCTATTCCCGGGCTTATTTGCGCCATCTATTCGTTACGGGTGAGATGCTTGGAAGGATTTTGAACAGCTACCACAATGTCTATTTTTATCTTGACACAATGCAAAGGATTCGGCATTCTATCGCGTCCGGTGACTTTTCCCCATTCCTTTTTGATTTCAACTCACGGTTGCAAGGGGACGCTCCGTAGCCAAAATCAGAGGTCTGGTTCGGGTGTGCTTGCCCGTGAAGGGGAAGAAAGGGTAAATTAAGTTGGTAATGGCAATTTTTCTTTGGCAGGCATGGGAGGCGACCAATCTGCTGGTCAGCGTGCTACCAAATTTCTTGGACTAATTCCGCGGTTAGCTGTTTTGGGGCAAACGCCATGCTCAGTCCGCCAGTAGAGACGTTTAAGGCCAGCAAAGCTATTTTGGCAATTGTAGTGGTATTGGGCTTTTGCTTTCTTTATTTCGCCGCCTCTGTGATGCTTTATGCCCTTGTTGTGCTAGGCGTCTTCGCCCTTCTCATCTTCTGGCTTTTATCAGTCAGCGTTATGCTCTACCAGGATGGGATTTCGTACCGGTCCTTGTTTGGATCGAAAGAAATGCGCTGGGACGAGGTTGAGCGTTTTTATTACAGTTCCGTTAAGCGAAGTATCAATTTTATCCCGGTGGGGACATACTATCGGTTTAAATTTGTTAACGGGAAGGGACAGAAAATCTTCTTTGGAAACCGCATGGAGCGCCCAAGTGAGCTTGGGGCAAAGCTGATTCAGTACACTTACGAGCCGCTCCTTCGAAAAGCTGCGACTATATTCGACAGCGGGATTGAACTAGATTTTGGGCCTATCCATGTTTCCAAGGGCAATGGCATCAGAGTAAAGAAGTGGTTCCGTTTCATAAAAATTCCTTGGGAGCAGCTTGCCGACTACCAAATCCAGAAAGGAACCTTTTACGTGTGGCGGCTCGGGAAAAAGTACTCAACTGGAAGTGCGCTGAGTGAAGTCCCCAATGCATTTGTTTTATTGGGCCTGCTGGACGTGATATGCAAGCCTAACGCTTAGGCTGGATACTCCGATATCACCCTATTGCAAGGAGAAGATTCCCTAGCCCACAAACGAAAGTTCCGGTCTGTTCGGATGGCATAAATACACAGGAGTAAAACAAATTGGTAGTAGCAATGATTTTCTGGCAGGCAGAGGGGGCGACCAATCCGCTGGTGGGTTTCCTGCCGATTATAGCGATCTTTGCGATCTTTTATTTTCTTCTGTTCTTGCCGAATCAAAAACGCAAAAAAGAGCAGCAACAGATGTGGGCGGACCTGAAGAACGGCGACCGGATCGTCACCAACGGCGGTATTCGGGGTACAATCATAAGCGTTAAGGACGAAGTGGTCGTGCTGCGGGTGCCTCCGGAGCAAGTGAAGTTGGAGCTGTCACGCAGCGCGGTAGCGGAGAAACAGGCCCCGCCGGAAGAACAAAAGTAGCAGGACGCTGCTCCAGTTTGTGAGGGGCACTCGCACGCGGTCCGGGAATGGTTTGGAGCCCCGGTCCACGGGCACATAGTATCTATAGGCTCCATTGAGGAGTCTCCATGAGGGAATTCCAGAGATGAACCGTAATTTGTGGAAGAAGGCTGTTTTTATCGGGGTGGTTGTGCTGGTCTCGATCTTTGGAATCATCGGCTTGCCCACCAGCGGGGAGTCGTTGAAGGCGAATGTGCGGGACAACATCCGCCTGGGTCTGGACCTCCGGGGAGGGACGCACTTGGTCTTGCAGGTGAGGGTGAACGACGCCGTCAACGCCGAGACCGACCAAACCATCGAACGCCTGAAAACGGCTCTCGACCTGGAGCGAATCGATTACGGCGGGTTCACTCCCATCATCGCCGCCGACGTTCTGGAAGACGGCGGAATTCTGGTGCAAGGAATTCCGGCGGAGCAGACCGCCGCCTTCCGTGATACCGTCGGGCTCAACGAACCGAACTGGGTTGTACGGCAGGTCGAGCCCGGTTCCTACGAAATGACTATGCTGGCTTCCGCATTGCGGGAGATTCGCCAGCAGGCCTTGCGGCAATCCATAGAGACCATACGGAACCGGGTGGATAGTTTAGGTGTCAGCGAGCCGACCATCCAGGAGCGCGGCCGGGGAGAGTATGAAATCCTGGTGCAGTTGCCCGGCGTAGATGACCCGGACCGTGTGAAAGCTATCATGCAGACCACGGCCCTGCTGGAAATCAAAGCGGTGAGAAGCGGCCCGTACCCTTCCCGCGAGGCGGCTTTGGCGCAAAACTCGGGCATCTTGCCGACCGGCACGGAACTGCTGGAGTCAGCGGTCGGGAAGGGAGGAGCCGGTCCGGACGAGGAAGAGTGGTATCTGGTAGCGCGGGCATCTGTCGTTACCGGACGGGATTTGCGCAATGCCCGGGTGGGCCGTGATGAGAACAATCTTCCGGAAGTCGACTTCACCCTGAGCAGCGATGCCGGTGTCCGGTTCGGCAATTTCACGGAAAATAACATCGGGAACCTCCTGGCGGTCGTCTTGGACGACAGGATCCACTCCGTCGCGACGATCCAAAGCCGCATCACGGATTCCGGCCGCATCATGGGCAGCTATACCCTGCAAGAGGCCAATGACCTTGCCTTGGTCCTCCGTGCCGGGGCGCTGCCGGCCTCGATGCGTTATTTGGAGGAGCGCACGGTAGGGCCTTCGCTGGGGGCCGATTCCATCCGGTCCGGCTTGCTGGCCTCCCTGGCGGGGTTGCTGGGGGTGATCTGCTTTATGTTGATCTATTACCGGCTGGCGGGGGTCAACGCCATTGTCGCCCTCCTGCTCAACCTTATCCTTTTGATGGCGGCGCTGGCTTATGCCGGGGCGACGCTGACCTTGCCGGGCATCGCCGGCGTGATTCTCATCATCGGCATGGCCGTGGATGCCAATGTGCTGATCTTTGAGCGGATTCGGGAGGAGTTGCGCACCGGCAAGACCGTCGTCTCCAGCGTCGAAGCCGGCTTCCACAAGGCGTTTTTAACCATCATCGACACGAACTTAACAACCCTGATCGCCGCCTTCTTCCTTTTCTTGTTTGGGACCGGCCCCGTCAAGGGTTTTGCCGTCACGTTGAGTATCGGCCTGGTGGCGAATATCTTCACAGCCGTTTTTGTTTCCCGGGTGATCTTTGATTATATTCTTTCGCGCAAACCGCGCCAGGCCACTCTCAGTATCTGAGTATTGGAATGAGCGGCAAAAAAAAGAGGGTGCAGGAGCCGGAACTTTTGGCTATAGTACGGTGTCCAAACGGAAAGAGAGGGCCCGGCTGCAGAGCGGGTAAAGCAGTTTTCCAGGTTCAGCAATCGTCAGATGGAATTATTTCGGAACCCAAATATTAACTGGATCGGCAAGAAATGGCATTTGATTGGCCTTTCCGTTGTTCTGAGCGTGGTTGGAATGGTTTCGCTCATTGCGAAGGGAGGGCCGCGATACGGAATCGACTTTAAGGGCGGCACTCTGATCCACCTCCAGTTTCAGGAGCAGCCGTCGCTGGACCGCATTCGTTCCGCCCTGCGATCGCAAGAACTGGGTAACAGCACGCTGCAGCAGTACGGGCCGGAAGCTGACCACGAGATTCTGATTGGGCTGGATTTGGAGGCCACCAGCGAAGAGGACCTGGACGCCGGCAGAAGCGCGATCCTCAACGCTCTTCGCCAGGAGTTTGGAGAAGAGGCCGGTTTTGAGGTGCGCAATATCGAGTTGGTGGGTCCCAAAGTCGGAGCCGCATTGCGGCGACAGGCCTTGAGTGCAACCCTGCTGGCGCTGGCCAGCATGCTGATCTACATTGGGATTCGGTTTGAATGGATTTACGGCGTCGCGGCAATCATGGCTGTGTTTCACGATGTGATCATTACGGTCGGCTTTCTTTCGCTGACCGACACCGAGATCAGCCTGACCGTGATCGCCGCTTTGCTGACGCTGGTCGGCTTTTCCGTGAATGACACGATCGTGGTGTTCGACCGCATGCGCGAGAATGTGAAATTGATGCGGCGGGAGAGGATCAGCGAGATCGCCAATCGCAGCATCAACCAGACCCTCAGCCGGACGGTTCTTACCAGCGGCCTCACGTTCCTCACGGTGCTTGCCTTGTTCCTTTTTGGAGGAGAGGTGCTGCGGGGGTTTTCCTTGACCCTGGTTGTGGGGGTCCTGGTCGGCACGTATTCTTCCGTAGCCATCGGAAGCACGCTGGTCGTGAGTTGGCGGGAGTATGGGAGCCGTGTCCGGCGCCCGGGAAAGGTGGGGGCCCTCGAACGGGACCGGGGCAAAGCGAAGCGCCCCAAACTCAGCGCCGGCGCCAAGGTTTGAATCCCCGAGGGCCGGAGCCCGCGCGAAGCAATCGTGTAAGGGGACTTGCAATGGAAGACAAAATTAGGTACGCTGTGCGCATTAAATCGGGATAAGTTCATCCCTGCTAGCTAGGGCTGGGTGCGTGCATTCATAAATATTATTTATGGGGACTATAAGAAATATTGGTTTTACAATTAGCCCATACGGGCATTTAATCGTACGGCTTGATTCCTGTAGATTGGAATGCAGTCCAAACCGTTGGTTTGAACTGAAACACTTACGTTCCCTCTCTCAGGGAACGCAGGGAGCTTTGAGATATGTTTGAAGACAGCCTTTTGGATTATGGAGGCAGGGGGAAGACAAAGAAACCCGTTACGGTGCTTATTTCCTTTGTGGGGCAGTGTATGATGCTGGGAATCATGGTCCTGATTCCTTTGATCTACACGGAGGCTCTTCCGAAAGCCGAGTTGATGACCTTTCTGATGGCCCCGCCGCCGCCGCCGCCGCCCCCCCCGCCGCCTCCGAAGATTGCGCCGAGGGTGCAGGTGAGGCCCAGGCCCCAGCCGCAAGAGATGGTTCAACCCGCGGCGATCCCCAAACAGGTGGCGATGATTAGGGAAGACCCCCGTCCGCCGCCGGGTCCGGTTGGCGGAGTGATCGGAGGGATCTCCGGCGGCCTGATCGGAGGGCCTGGAGGAGTTTTGGGAGGGATCATCAGCGCGGCGCCGCCGCCTCCTCCTCCTCCCCCAGCTGCCCCCATCCGCGTGGGTGGTCAGGTAGCGGCTGCTAGGTTGTTGAACCAAACCAGGCCGGTGTATCCTCCGCTTGCCAGGCAGGCTCGCATTCAGGGTACGGTCCGCCTGGAGGCGATCATCAGCAGGGACGGGACGATTGAAAATTTGGAGGTCGTGAGCGGCCACCCATTGTTGATTCAGGCGGCCTTGAACGCGGTGCGCCAATGGCGCTATCAGCCCACTTTGCTGAACGGCGTGCCGGTGGAAGTCATCACCACGATTGACGTCAACTTCACGATGCGATAGCTGGTGACAGATGAATTGCTGCTGCCCGGTGGAAGGCGCAGAAGGGAAGGGCACAAAGCAGGCTGGAATCCGGGCTTCCGGCTCTATGAGACCGGATAAATTTTGTGAAAGAAAAATTGAACTTCATACGTTGCTTAGGAGGGAGAATCAAAAATGGCAGAAGCCAATATAAGTTTGTTTGGGATGTGGTTGTTGCAAGAAGCGGTTGGGTGGGACCCCATGTCGATGTGGAACCAAATGGGCTGGCCGGCCCGGCTCATAGTGATTTCCCTGTTTGGAATGTCTGCGTGGTCGATCGGGGTCATGATTGACCGCTATCTCGCATTTTCGGCTACGCGGAAGCAGTCCCGCACGTTTGCTCCGCTGGTGGCGGGCGCTTTGCGGGACGGGAAGCTGGACGAAGCCATCCACATTGCGGAGCGGCATAAGAAGTCCCACTTGGCAAAGGTGATTACGGCCGGGCTGCAGGAATTTCAGGCCCATCAAGCCAGCGCCGAAATCTCAGGAACGGAAATCGAAGCTTCCAAGCGCGCTTTGGACCGGGCCGAAGCCATTGTCCATGCGGAACTGAAGCGCGGCTTGAGCGGGCTGGCAACCATCGGCGCCACGGCTCCTTTCGTCGGGCTGTTCGGGACGGTCGTGGGTATCATCAACGCGTTCGCAGGCATTGCGGCGGAAGCAGCCACCGGATTGGCAGCCGTCGCCGGCGGCATTTCCGAGGCCCTGGTCGCCACCGCGATCGGCTTGTTCGTAGCCATCCCGGCTGTGTGGATGTTCAACTATTTTACCACCAATGTCGAATCCTTTGACATTGAGATGGATAATTCTTCGTCCGAGCTGATTGACTATTTCATTAAACGCACCTCAAAAGGGAGTAAAAAATAATGGCGATTGGAAGGCAACTGCAAGACATAACATCGGAGCCCAACGTGGTTCCGATGGCTGATGTCATGCTCGTGCTGCTCATCATTTTTATGGTCATTACTCCGATGTTGCAAAAAGACGTCAGCGTGGACATGGTACGAACCGTCAACCCCCGGGAGATGCCGGACGCCGATAAGGAAGACGCCGTTGTGGTGGCAGTCACGCGCGACGGCAACGTCTTCCTGGGAGCGGAGCAGTTGGCCGTGGAA
>JADFIM010000261.1 GCA_022566725.1 Planctomycetota bacterium | reverse complement strand
CGTAGCGGACCATCCCTTCCGGGCGCCGGCGGATTCTTGTAGTCACCCTCAACGTGTCGCCGGTGATGGCGCTCGCGATATCCTCGATCGCTCCCGCGGAGCCATGTGCCATAGGTGTTGCCATTGCAGTGATACCAGTCGTTCCAGGGGCCGGGCACGCGAATAATGGTACGAGATCTCAGGACGAGAGAAAGCCCATGCCGTGCACGGCATGGGCTTTGGTCTGAGGGCGACCACGAGCGACCGATAAGAGAGCTCCGTCCTTTCAGTGTGCCGCAAGCCTTGGCGCGGCCTGCATACGATAGACGCTGGCCCGCCGCCGCCGCGGACTTTCCAATCGACACGCGACCCCGAAACCGAAGCTGGGGCGGTCAAGTCGCTGATCCATCGAGCCGATGCGGTCTTGTCTGGCGAGCATTGTTTATAGAAGGGGACAACCATGCAGCGCATCGTGAACCGTTCGATCGGCCTTGTTTCGGGTCTTGTGTTGCTGGGCGCCGGCCTGGGCGGGTGCAGCGGCTCGCGGGTACCGGACTGGAGCTATACCAGTGCCAGCGGAGCCAAGCAGAGCCTTTCTGATTATCACGGCCAGGTCGTGGTGCTTGGCTTTACCAACACCTGGTGCGATCCGTGCCAGGAGGCCGCGCCTCATCTGCAGGAACTGCAGGAGCGCTTCGCGGACCGCGGGGTCAAGGTGTTGGCGGTGAACGCCTGGGAGCGCGGTGATCCTGAATCCTACATGCAGGAGCACGGCTACACGTTCGGGCTGCTGCTCAACGGCACCGAGCTTGCCCGGGAATACAAGGTCACCCAGATTCCCACGTTCTACGTCATTGGTGCAAATGGCCGCGCCGTCTACCATCACGAGGGCTTCGAAGAAGATACTCCGGAACAAATGGCGCGTGCGATTGAGAAGCAGCTCAGGAAGCTGGAGCGCGAAGCCCTTCGGCATCAAAAGGTCGCTCACCACGACGGGTAGAGCAGTACCTCAGCCAGCCGGCGGGCTACGCCCGCCGGGACCGCGACGCGTAGCGTCCCGGCTACTGGTGATCGCTGTTCATCGCCGCGCATCAGCAGTGGATCAGCACCGGACAAGTTCGTTTATCCAAGCTCGATGCGCGGATCAACCCAGCGGTAGAGCACGTCCACGACGAGGTTGAACAGGATCAGCATCGTCGAATAGACGAGCACGACGCCCATGATGAGCGTGAGGTCCTTGCTGAGGACCGCGTTGACAAAGTGGGTTCCGATCCCGGGCACGGCGAAAACCTTCTCGACGACAAACGAGCCGGTCATGGCCATGGCTGCGGCCGGACCGAGGAAGCTCAACACGGGCAGGAACGCGTTCTTCAGGGCGTGTTTGAGCACGACGCGCATCTGAGGCACACCCTTGGCCCGGGCGGTTCGAACGTAATCGGTCGCAAGCTCGTCGATCATGCCGTATCGCGTGAGTCTGGCGATGTACGCCGCAAAGGGCAGCGCCAGCGTCAGCGCCGGCAGGAACGTGTATGAGAGTCTGCCCCAGCCTCCGATCGGAAAAATATTCAGCCACACGCCAAAGATCACCAGCAGCAGCGTGCCGATGACGAACGACGGCAGGCTGATGCCCACCAGCGCGACCAACAGTGTGGCCAGATCGGCCGCAGAGCCCGGCCTGATCCCACCGATGATCCCAGCCGTCAACCCGATCGCGCAAGCCAATAGAATCGCCAGCAACCCCAGCGTGATCGACACCGGCAAACCCGCCGCGAGGATTTCGTTGACCGTCCAGTCCTGATGCGTGAGGCTCGGGCCGAGATCGAATGGCCGGTCGTGCTCGCCAAGCAACCAACTCACCCCCGTTGCCTTGCCCAGATAGTCCCAATAGAAGCTCCACGGATTGTCGAGCTTGTACTGCTCGAGCATGGCTTGCATGATCACTTGCGGCGGTCGCCTGCCCTCGGGATTCTCAAGCGGATTACCCGGAATCAGCCAGGCCAGACTGAACGTGATTGTGTAGATCACGAACAGGATGATCGGCATCTGGAGAAGTCGGCGGACGATCAGTCCGGTCATGGGTCGCGGACCTTCATCTGCCAGAGGTATTGGGTGAGGCGCGGGTGCCGGCTCAAGCCCGTCACCTTGGCGGGTTCGTACATGTACAGCTGCACGAGCTGGCAGAGCACGAGCATGGGGACCTCTTCGGCGAACAGAAACCGCTCACATTCTTCGAGGATCCGCATCCGCCGCTGCGGATCGGTTTCGCGGGCCGCCCGTTGAAGCAGCTCGTCCACGTAGGCGTTGGAGTAGCCGCGGTCGTTGTTGCCGTCGCCGGTCTTGAACAGGTCCAAGAAGGTTGTCGGGTCGCCGTAGTCGCCGTACCACCGACCGCGACCGATCATGAAGTTGCCGGTGATCAGGTCCTCTTTGAAGAACTTGCTCTCCTTGCCGCGCAGCTCGACCCGCACGCCGAGCTCCCGCTGCCACATGTCCTTGAGAACGATCGAGATGTTCTTGTATCTGGGCGTGTTGGTGCTATAGAGCAGATCGACGACGGGGAAGGGCCGGCCTTGATCGTCCTCGATGAGCCCGTCACCGGTACGATCTTCCCACCCGGCTGCCTTGAGCTCGGCTCGCGCGTCGCTGGGCGCATATTTCAACCCTGCGGGGCTTTGGTAGCCCGGAATGGATCCCGGCGGAATGAGCGTCGTGGCCACAGGTTCG
>JADFIM010000260.1 GCA_022566725.1 Planctomycetota bacterium | reverse complement strand
GGAGCACTGCTCGAACATCAGGATGCCGGCCGAATCCTGCCCGCGGTTATACACGCCGTGGCTGTAGCCCCGGATGCAGAAGTCAAAGGCGTTGCGGGAGATGACGTTGCGGCTGCTTCGCCACATTGCCAGGCCCCAGCCGGAGAGGAACGAGCAATCGTTGTCGTAGACCTTGGAGTCGTTGACTCGATCGAGGATGATCCCGTTTTGGCGGCGTCGCGCGAAGCATCCACGAATGGTCACGTTCTTTGAGTTCTCGACATAGATGCCGGCCCCATAGTTGCTCATCCATTCGTTGTCGTCATTGTGATGAGGCCGGAGCCAATCGCCGCTGTCTTCGGCCTTTGGAGTCGATCGCAAGCGATGCTGAAATCCGCCCGCAATGTCGCAGGTCTCGAGCACAAGACCGTCGGCATTCGTCGCGTAGATGCCGACCTTGAAGCGATGGACGTGTGCGTTGCGGATCGTGACGTTGCGGTGACCGTCGATGCGAATGCCGATTCCGGCCAGCGTGTCCCACGGCGTGCCCTTGGCCGCGGCGTTCAGCTCCCGGTGCTCGTTGGAAAACTCGATCGTGATTCCGTCAGCGGCAACGTGGATCACCCCGTTGTTGTCCTCGTCTTGAATCAAGTCCGCGGTAATCTCGACAATGCAGGATTCGCTGATCTTGACATTGTCGCGATCGACGGTCACGACCGGCGGGGGAGTTGCGGCGATGATGACGGGCAGCGCAAGTATGAGCATGGCAGCTTCCTCGTATGACCGCGGCGGCCAGAGACCGCCCGCTAAGCCTCCTCGATCTCCGCTGCCTTCTTCACACAAACCTCGTCGATCTTCTCGATGTGTGTCTTGGTCAGGGTCTCCACCTCGCCCTTGGCGGTCTTGGCGCCATCTTCAGAAAGATGGGTGGATTTGTCCTTGACAAGCTGATCGATGTGTTTGTTGGCGTCGCGGCGCTCGCTTCGGATTGCCACCCTCGCGTCCTCGGTCATCTTCTTCACCTGCGCCACCAGTTGCTTGCGGCGCTCAGTGGACGGTGGCGGCACGGTGATCCGAATCGTGCCGCCGCCGGGCGTTGGGTTCAGACCGAGGTCTGCGGTTTCGAGCGCTTTGATGATGTTGCTCTGGGCCGACGGATCGAAGGGTTTCACCAGCAGGACGGTCGCCTCGGGGGCGCTCACCGCCGCGAGTTCGCGCAGCTCGGTTGGACTGCCGTAGTAATCAACCTTGATATAGTCGATCAGCGCCGTGGTGGCCCGCCCGGTGCGGATACCCCGCAGCTCGCGCTGGAAATACTGGACGGACTTGTCCATGCGTTGGCCGCAATTACGCAAAGTTTCATCAACGTCCATCGCGTGCCTCGTTCCAGGGGCCTGTCGGTCGCACCGGTGGGCATGATACTCGCGGATCAGCCTTGCGACGCAACACCGAGGTCCCGCTTACCGGCAATGAGTGTACCGATGTGCTCGCCGGCCATGGCCCGGCGGACGTTCCCGGCGGTCTTGAAGTCGAACACGATCACCGGCAAGTTGTGCTCCATACACATCGTCAGGGCGGTGAGATCCATCACCCCCAGCTGCTTCTCGATCGCCTCTGTGAAGCTCAGCTTCGCATATCGCGTCGCGTGGGGGTCCTTCTTCGGATCAGACGTATACACACCGTCAACCTTGGTCGCCTTGAGCAGGACGTCGGCGTTCAGTTCGGCTCCGCGCAGGGCGGCGCAGGTGTCGGTCGTGAAGAAGGGGTTGCCCGTTCCCGCTGCCAGGATGAGCGTTCGGCCCTTCTCGAAATGGCGCAGAGCCCGGGCTCGAATGAACGTCTCGCCGACGGCGGGAATGTCGATCGCCGACATCAACCGGCAACTCTGACCCGCGCCGGTCAAGGCCTCTCGCAGCGCCACACTGTTGATGACCGTGGCCAGCATGCCCATGTAATCGGCGGTGGACTGGTCGATCTGACCATGCTTAGTCAGCATGGAGCCGCGGATCATATTGCCTCCTCCGACCACCACGGCAATCTGGGTGCCGAGCTTCGCCGCATCGGCGATCTCCTGGGCCATCAGGCTCAGCTCCTCGGGGTCGATCCCGAAGTCGCCCGGCTTGGCGAAGCTCTCACCGCTGATTTTCAAAATAACGCGTCGGTATCGGGGCGTGGCCTCATCAGGCATGATCATGATCCCGCGTAAGCATATCCGCCGAATTGGACAGGCTATCACCAGCCGGGTCAAGCTGGGCCGTCTCGCCGACGATCATTTCAACCCTCCTATTATGTGCGTGGCCGGTGCCGGACGAAACCGGCCGAACCTTCCTTCGTATGGAGAATCGGTGAACGAGCCACGTCACGAATCGCAGCAGCCTGGCCACCTTCGCGTCACGATCGCCGAGTTGCCGCAGAGCGTTCGACGCCTGCAGGAGCAGCGTGACTTGCTGAGGCGGCGTCGCCGGCGCCATCTGTTGATCATGGGTGTCTCGGTATCAATACTGGTCCATCTCGGGCTGATGCTGTATCTGAACTTCGTTCGCCGTGCGGCGCCCCCGGGGCCGGGTGTGCAGCCGGTCAGCATTGAGTTTGCCGTCCTTTCCGAGCAGGAGTTGACGCAGCTTGCGGACTTCGCGTTCGAGGATCTGACGCCGCAGATAATCTCAACGTTCGACGACCTGCCCGATGACCCCATGAGCGAGCTGGATATCGAGGCGCCCATGGCCAGCCTGGAGATCTCA
>JADFIM010000083.1 GCA_022566725.1 Planctomycetota bacterium | reverse complement strand
TGTCGATGTAGCGTAAACGCATGGCCGGACCCCAGGTCGCAGCGCCACCGCCTCGGTTGAGCGCGAACCGCCCACCAACCCAACAAACAACGTGGGGTCTGCGATGTCAATCTTTCCACACCGCTGCCCAAGCGGCCCGACAGGGCCTCCAAGCCGCCGTCTTGGGGCCCGCCGCGGCGGGTCACCGTATGGAAAATCTCGCGTTACGGTCTGGCGAAAGTCGGCCGGGGGGTAGCGAGATATTGACACGGGCCCAGGCCCCAGTAGACTAGCAGCATCTCCGGAGACACGCCGGCCGGTGAAGAGGGAGAGTCTTGGCTCTTTCTCACGTGGAGGGGTATCCTATGAACTCACGGTTCGTCCTGTTCGGTGCCGTTGTCGCCGGCGCGGTCTCGATGCCCGTCGCCAACGCGAACATCATCGCCCGCGAGGATTTCGCTGGCTCAGCGATCGATGTGGATTTCAGCGACGGCGTCGACGGCGCGCCCACCTACATCTCCGGAATCCTGACTGTCAGCGGCGGTGTGACGCAGACCAACCTGTTCGATCCTCCTGGTCCCATGGACATCTTCAACTACACGAACAACGGGGCGAACGGAACGCCGATAGGTGGCGTGATTCGCCTCGACTTTGCAACGGAGGTGTCCGCGGTCGGTGTCGACGTCCACTACAACATCAGCCCCGTCCTGTTCGAGCTCTTCGACGCCAACGACACCCCGCTCAAGTCCATTCTCGCCTCGCCCATGGACCTCGGTAAGATCACGGGGTATCTGGGACTCGATGCCGGCTCAATCTCGGTTTCCTACGCACTCCTGAGCGTGCCGGATCTGCCCGGAGAACACAACCTCTTCATCGACAACATCGTCTACCAGGCCCTGGGTGTGGATTGTAGTGACTTTCCATGCGGTAACAACGACAACAAAGTGTTGCTCTGCCATGTTCCTCCCGGAAACCCAGAGAATGAGCACACTCTATGCATAAGTCCAAATGCAGTTGCTGCCCATTTAGAAAACCATGAAGGCGATCATTGCGGACCCTGTGACACCGGCGAGCTCGCCTTCGGGCTCACGTTCACCGACCGCTCCAAGGGGCACTTCACGGCGCCCGTCGATATCGAAACCTGCCCGGCCGACCTCGACGGCAACGGCAGCGTCGGGATCTTGGACCTGCTCGCACTTTTGGCAGCCTGGGGCAGCAATCCCGACGCCCCCGCCGACATCGACGGCGACGGCACGGTCGGCTTCCTCGAAGTGCTCGCGCTGCTGGCCAACTGGGGGCCGTGCGCGTGAAGTAAACGCCGAAACGCGAAACGTCGAAACACATAGCGCGCGAGCCGCCGTGTCCTGAGCGCGCGGGTATCTTCCAAACACAATTTCGCCACAGGCGGATCACTCGCGGGACGGGAAAGGGGACGGGAATCGTTTTCATCGGTACTCGGCGCAGGTATGTTGGGGGTCGAATAGGGGTCGGGAGTCGTTTTTCTTGTCGGGAGCATTTCGCTTACCTGGGCAATCGGCCGATTGTCGAGCACGGGGACGGCACCACAGCGCGGCGTGGGCAGCCGATCAGGATTCAGCTGCTGCTGCCACAACCAGGTCCCCTGGATTCGCGCTGCTGCTGGCGTATAGTCAGTCAATGAGGAGGTCGTCATGGCTGTGATGGTCAGAGGATATGACCGCGGGCTGGGACCGCGCCGGCTAGGGCGACCGCCGGCGATTGTTGGGGTAGTCGTACTCGGAATTGTGGTCATCGGGGCGGGCGGTTGCGGAGGGCCTGCTGAGCAGGGCGCAACCGCGGCCGACGCCGATGCCGGTGATTCGCCGGTCGTGAAGACATCGACTACCGAGCCCGGATCGAATCCCACGAACACGGTGAGCGCACCGGCATCGGTGAGTGATGGTCAGCTCGTTCAGCGCACCGAATTCGAGGCCGCGCAAGCTAACATCGGCGACAACACGACTCGCCCAGCGTCAACGAATACTCTGCCGATCGAACTCGATCCGCAGGAGGTCAACTTCGGCTACTTAGACCCAAAGGAGGTGGTTCGCAGGACCGTCGAGATCCGCAACGTGGGTGACAAGCCGGTGAAGATTCTTCTGGCGACATCGAGCTGCAAGTGCACGACCTTCAGCGATGTGACGGGTGTGGTCATACCACCGGGCGCGTTTGTCCCCATGGAAGCGCAACTTGTGGGCAGATCGATGGCCGGCCCAATGAATACAAGCATTACCTTGGTCTTCGAAGGCTACGACGAAAGCCCGGCGATTCAAGTCCGCGGCGAGGTCGCTTTGGCCGTAAAGGCAACGCCTTTTGGTCTCAACCTGGTGCAAGGTGATTGGAGCGGTCAGTTGGTGATCGAATCGCTGGACGGGCGCCCGTTCAACATTCTGGCTACGGATCGCCAGCCGCCGAGATTCATCGGCTTCGACCCGGAGCTGGACGAACCGCGCAATTCGTATGTGATTGAGTGGGACCTGACCCAATACACCGAAGATACGCTGCCCCACTGGTGGCTGGTTGAGACGGACCATCCAGACTGCCCGATTCTGGACCTGTGGGTACGGCACATTGCCACCATGGACCTCTCTCGTGACCGACCGTGGAGGATTGAAGATCGACGCGTCTCGCTCGGCGAGATCCAATCCGGCCAACCTGTGGATTTTGCCGTCACCGTACTCAGGTTGGCCGGCGATACAATCCATCTGGTGCGGTCGTTGTCCGAGGATTTCGACGCGGAACTTCTCAAAGTCGAGCGTAACGGTCAAGAGACCAAGTGCACCATTCGTATCACGCCCAATCCTCGCTTCCAAGGTCTGCTCTTTAGCAAGATCGAGTTCATGGCCAGCGCCCACTCCCAGAATCTGGATGTCATCGCAAAGGTGGTTGAGTAGCGCCGTTGGCCGTCGCGTGTTTTCCTGCCGGCTGGGCGGTTGGCATCACTGTGTTGCACGCTCGCGAAGCTCATATATCTGCCCCGCCGCGAACGACCCGAACGACTCTTCCCGGCCGCCCGGCCACCGGACCGTCACCGCATCGACCTGTTGGGCTGGGCCAAGTCCGTAATGAATGCGCGGGTCGTTGCTGGCACAATAACTATACGTCCGTTGCACGATGCGCCATTGAATCCGATCAGCGACATCGATGCGGACCGTGGCGCCGACGGCATCGCCGCCGCGTCGATTGAGCACGCGAAACATGATCCAGTTGTTCGGTGAATCGATGATGTTGCTCAGCAGGTGCGGCCGGCCGTCCTTGTTCGCGACCACGATGTCGATGTCGCCATCGTTGTCCAGGTCGCCAAATGCCGCAGCCCTGCTTGTCGCGGCCAAGAGTGTTGAGGTGCCGCCGCGCGGCATGACTTCTTGAAACTGCCCGGTCTCGCTGCCCCGAAACAGCAGATTCGGCTCGGCATACGGGTCATCCGGATCGTACTGCCGCTCGGCGAACTTGACGCGGCCGTTGGCGACATACAGGTCCACAGATCCGTCGTGATCGAAATCGGCGAACCCCAACCCGAATCCGGTGAACCCCAGGCTCGGCGCCCCCAGCCCCATGACCGAGGTGGCGTCTTCAAACTTCCCGTTTCGATTGAGGTAGAAGGTGTTGGTTTCCTCGTGCAGGTGGGACATGAACAGATCAAAATCACCGTCGTTCTCGATGTCCACGGCCGCGACTCCCATGCCCGCCTCAGCCCAGCCATAATGGTTCAGCGCGCAACCGGAGATGAGTGCCTCCTCGGTGAATCGCCCGCTGCCGTCACTCATCCACAGCTGATTTGCGGTCCCGTCGTTGGCGACATAGAAGTCGAGATGGCCGTCCCCATTGTAATCCGCGCAGGCGATGCCAAAGCCGTTGCCGAACGCCTGACTCAAGTGGGATGACGTAGTGGCGTCCTCAAACGTGCCATCGCCCAGATTGCGGTACATCGTATCGCGAGCGGAGGCGTTATAGTTCTTCGGCGAGCAGTAATCGCGCCTCCCGACCCGTGAATAGCATTCCAGCTCCTGGCCCCGAGACCAGTTGATGTAATTTGCCACGAAAAGATCAACATATCCGTCCCCGTCATAATCAACGAACGTGCAACTCGATCCCCACCCATCGTCACCGACCCCGGCTTGGGCGGTGACATCGGTGAATGTTCCGTCACCGTTGTTGCGATACAGGACATTCGGCCCGACGTTGGTAACATACAGGTCGAGGTCTCCGTCCTCATCGTAATCGCCGGCCGTGCATCCCATGCCGTAGCCGGCATCACCAACGCCTGCGATTTCCGTCACATCCTCGAACGTCCAGTCGCCTCGGTTTCGATAGAGCTTGTTGCCAGGCGCAGCGGTTGGGGAGGGATCCAGGCTCCCGCCCTGCACGAAATACAGGTCCAGGTATCCGTCGCCGTCATAGTCAAACAGCCCCACCCCGCCCGTAGAGATCTCCGGAAACCAATAGTGGCCGTCATAGCCGGAGGTGTGCTCGAAATCGACGTTTGAGCGCGCCGTCACATCCTCAAACCACGGCCGGTCATTGGCGCCGTTTCCAGTCGAGGCGGAAGGCGCTGCCCGATGACACGCCGAAAACGAGCCGGCGATGAGAACGGTGGCTGCCAACGGAAGAACAACGGTCCAGAAGGTCGCGCGCCTGAAGGTCGTGCTGACTCGAAGATCTTGCGGCTGGTTGGTTCTCACAGTGATCTCGACCTCATCTTCGATTCTCGAAGCCGGACAGACGATTGGCCAGCGAGGATACCTTCGGATCATTGGGTGCGAGCCGCTGGGCTGCCGCCAAAGCTGTTGACGCCTCGTCCAATTCCTCCAGACGCAGGCACACATCGCCCAGGCTCAGGTGGGCCTGTAAGAGAGACGGCGCCTGGATCGTAGCGTTTCGGTAGTGCTCTTTCGCCTCCGTGTCGCGATTGAGCTGCGTGCAGAGGTTCCCCAACTGCATGTGAAGAGCAGAATCCTTCGGGTTCAGACGGGCTGCGATCTGCAGCGCCTCCACGGCGTCGTCATTGCGCTGAAATCTCAGAAGGCAACGCGCTCTGATACGGTGGGTCTGAGCAACCTTCGGAGCCACCGTGACAGCGCGATCGGCATACTCCAATGCCTCGCGGACTTCGCCAAGTCGCATGTGGCATGTGGAGAGGTTGACGTATGTGGCGTATCGATCATAGTTGGTCCGTTCGGCGCGGAGCAACATATCACGCGCCTTCTCGAGTTGCCCGAGCCTCATATACACGATCGCGAGATTGTTCATGACGTCCACGTTTCGAGGATGCCACCCGAGTGTCTCCTCGAAGAACCGGGCGGCCTCCGCGTGGCGACCGGCGTTCATGTACGCCAACGCCCGGCGCATTTGTCTCGGCACGCCCTTCGCGTGCGGCGGCAACTCCCTCGTCCAGGGATCGATCATGTACTTCTTTCCAGAGTTTGCCCCCCGGTTCAATTCGCGCTGGGCGTCGGCGCGGCGGCCAAGTCCTCCATAGGCAAGTCCCAGCAGGTAGCTGGCCGATCGATCGCCGCGCCTCAATTCGAGGGCCCTTTCAAGCAATTCGGCGGCACGCGCAAAGTCACGTGTTCGCAGCTTCACATCGGCCAGCCCCATGTAGCCCTCCGGGGCGGTTGGAGCGAACTCGATCACTTGGCGAAAAGCTGACTCCGCCTCCTGAATGGCGCCAGTTTCCAATAGGGCGTCGCCCAAGCGATGATGCGCAAAAGCAAAGCCCGGGAATTGCTGCACCGTCCCTCGCAGCACAGCTAACGCGCCTGCGGAGTCGCCAAGGTTCTGCGTCGCAATGGCCAAATGGAGTCTCGCCAGCGGCTGCAACGGGTCCAGCTCGACGGCGTTCCTGAAGCATCCCTGCGCTTCCGGCCAGAGTTCATTGGCCTCATACACCAGACCCAGCGTGGCATGTTGGTCAGCATCGCGCGGCGCTTCACGTACTCTTTGGATGTATGGCGACACATAGGACCGAAATTGCGGATGGAGTTGATCCGCGTCGCTTGGAATCACGACCTCTGGAGCCGCTGCCAGCCACCGCCACCCCAGGTATCCTCCGACACCGAGGACCGTGACACCCAACAGCGCGATGACGCCCACCGGCCGGCGTGCTCCGCGTGCCGGCGTGCTGCCACGTGCACGATCATCGTGCCGTCTGAACTCATCCGGCTGGGTCCGCGACCTCGCTCGTTTGGCCCGTGATTTCTTCGTCAATTCAGCGTCTCGTTGCGAGATTGTCCACGATCGACGAGCGGACACACCGCTCGCGATCTCCACTTCAGCTCCTTGGAACCGCTGCGGCGGCTCGTGTCAGGACCAATCATACGCCATCGGTGAGATCACGAGAGGGACCTTTCTCCCTGGGGCTGGCGGAATCGACGGTCAGGAGGTGCGCTTCGAGGGCCCCGGTGCGATACCATCTCCCCAGATGCGCGGATGAGGAGCTGAGTGCATGAACGTCTGTGTCATCATTCCTGCCGCGGGTCGAGGCACGCGGTTCGGACCATCGGACAAGCTAAGCCAGGAAGTCGGCGGGCGGCCGCTTCTGATGCGCACCGTGGAGCTGTTCACGAAGCGAGATGAAGTCAGATCGATAATCGTCGCCGGCCCCCCCGAAGCATTGGAAGATTTCAAGAATCGGTACGGCGCCCCACTCGGCTTTCACGGGGCCGCCATCGTGCAAGGCGGTCGGTTGGGGCGCTGGGAAACCGTCCGCAACGCACTTGAGGCTGTGCCCGAAGGCTCCACCCGCATCGCCGTGCACGACGCCGCCAGACCAGCGGTGAGCAAGCAGCTTCTTGATCGTGTATTCGAAGCGGCCCGCACACTCGCTGCGGTCATTCCCGCCGTGCCGATCGCCGCGACGCTCAAGCGGGCTGCGGATGAGACGATCGATGTGACGGACCACCAGGACGATGCGCTGGCCGACGCGATCCTCGGCGAGGCCGGGCGGCAGTCCATCGCGGCCCGCCAGGTCATCGAGACCGTGGACCGTAGCGGGCTGGTCGAAGTGCAGACGCCGCAGATCTTCGACGCCGACCTGCTTCGCCGCGCCTACGCCCAGGACGACCTGAGTCACGCCACGGATGACGCATCTCTTATCGAGCAGCTTGGGGAGCCGGTCTACCTGGTCCAGGGCGACGTGCGGAATATCAAGGTCACGACGCCCGCAGACCTGAAGTTGCTGCGCGCGATCCTCGGTGTCAAGCCGCCGTCCGAGAGGCCGATTCATAAACGCTTCTGAGCACTCCTTGCTTGCACCCGCCCGACACGGTCGCGGCTCGTCAGAGACGCTCCATCTGATGTAGAAATGCTCTAGCCGCGGGTGGTAACCCGCGGGAACCCCGCACTGCCGTGCGGGGCTACCTGGGCAGCGGACCGCGACCACCCCCGATGGAATCGCGACGGCTTTACAAGAGAAACTTCGTTCGGTTGATCGTTGCGCGTCTCAGCGTTTACCTCACGGGCACGGGCCCCAGTTGGCCAGCAGCGCAAGGAGGTCGAGGATGCCGACGTTGCCGTCTCCGTCGAAGTCCGGCGGCCCGCCTGGATCAGTGCCCCATGCAATAAGCAGAGCCAGCAGATCGAGGATGCCGACGCTGCCGTCGCCATTGAGGTCGGCCGGACACGGCGGAAGCGGTCGGCAGGCAACGGTTGCGGTATACCGGTTGGTGAAGGCTCCAGCCTCGATGAGCTCGCCTCTGTCATCAAGGCATCCAATGCCGTGGTGGATGGGTGCTACATCAGTGCCGGGAGCAACAAAGAGGTAGTAGGTTCCCGGCTGCACCGCCAGCGACGCTGAGGCGGCGCGGCAAGCACCGCCGTAGGCCGCGGCAGCGACGGTGTAGCTTGTGTCACAGCGTCCGGTGACGATCAAAAGTTGCGAGGGGAATTCCGATGTGACCGTCCAGGTGATCTCGGCCGGCTCGTCCACCGTGATTTCGTACCAATCCGTGTCTCGGATAAAGAGTGTCCACGCGGTGCCACACACGATCTCGCCGCAGGAGATAGGGGTGAAGGCAGGCTCATCGAGGTTGCAGCCATCGTTGAGCCGGTCGAAGCACTGAATGCCCTCGGGCTCCGGCGTCGCACCGTCTGGACACGCAGGCAGCTCACACCGCTGGACGTCGCAGAGCATTGCGGCGTGGCCGGCGCAGATCGGATCCCACGGTCCATAGCAGCAGAACCCGTCGATCGCACAGATGAAGGAGCAGCATTCTTCGTTATCGCAGCCTGAGGTATCGTGTGGCCCGAAGCAGCTTCCCTTGCCGGGACAGGGCGGTTCTTCGCAGATCTTCCCAGCGATGAGGGCACAGGTCTCATCCCACCCAAGTTTCGAGCAGCAGATTGGGTTGATGTCGCAGACCTTAGCGCAACACGCTTCATCGTCACACCCCGGAGTGCCGTTGGGTTCGTAGCAATCGCCTGCATCGGGCTCGCCACACGCCTCGGAGGCCCCGGCAACGTTGCCGGCGGATGTTCGCCCGGGGCCGGCCGCATCTGTGGAACCAGGGCCTTCGGATCGCCCAGCAGAGGACCACTCCCCCGCCTCCCCTATGCCCGCGAGCGCCAGGGCGAGATCGGCCGCGTCGATGCGCCCGTCTGCGTTCATGTCGCCCACGAAGCCGTCCACCGGCACGGCATCGACGGTTCTCTGTTGCTTCCAACGCACACCAGATCCAGACCCCCACGAGGTAACGCGAGGCTTTGACAACATAAACGGAGGCGCGGTCGCGGACGCAGCGCCACCCTGCGGCGTCTGGTTCTCCAGGATCACCACATTGTGCAAGCCGATGTTCGCCACCACTAGATCAATGTCACGGTCGCCATCAATATCAACCGGCAAGACGACCCGGGGGAAGCCGCCAAGCACGAAAGTCTGCTCCGGCGTGGCGAAACTCGGCGGTCGGTTGCCCTCATTGTGCAGGAGGCCGACGGCTTGTGTGCTGAACGGATTGGAGCCCCAGGCCAAATCGACATGGCGATCACCGTCGAAATCGGCGCTCGCGACGTACCAGGGACTGCCGCCAAGGTCAGACAGGAGGGAGGTATCGACCGTGTCATGGAAGGTTCCAGTGCCATCATTCAGCAGCACGAGCAAACTGGCATTGGAGGTAAGGCCTCCGACCTTCGTGACGATGTCGAGATCACCGTCTCGATCGAAATCGGCGATGGTTACGCCTGACAGCGCCCCGTCGTTAGCAACGGCAACCTGAATCGCCGGCGAGAACGTCGCCTCACCCGTGTTCATGAAAACCGAGACAACGGCGGGACCAATGCTCACAACCGCAAGATCGAGAAACCCGTCACCGTCTAGATCGCCCGCGTCGGCCCAGAATGATGTTGGTCGTGGGCTGGCGGTGCTGAGGACCGCAATGTCTTGCGCAAGCGCGAACGTTGCGTCGCCGTTGTTGCGGAGGACCGAAACGGTCGCCGATGTGGAGTTGAGCACGACGATATCGAGGTCCGCGTCGGCGTCGAGGTCCAGCCCGAAGATGGGATTGGGCTCGCGTCCAACCAGATAATCCACCGGCTCTTGGAACGATCCATCGCCATTGCCCAGCAGCACCGAGACCCGGCCGAGCCCCGAGCGATGGGAAATCGCCAGGTCGAGCTTCCCATCGCCGTTCAGATCGCGAATCAGAGCCCAGTTGGTCTGGTCGGTGAGGTCCAGCACCGAAGGCGGGCCGAACGTTCCATCGGCTTCGCCAAACATCACAACCACGTGACCTTCGGCGTTGCGCCCCGCCAGAACCAAGTCGATGAACCCATCCTGATTCAGGTCCCCCGCATCGACCGAGTTCGGGTATGCGTCAAAGCCAATCTCGTACACGACCGGCCCAGCGAAGTCGAACATTGTCTGCCCGAAAGCTCCGCCGCCGAACTCGCCAACGCTCGCCAGGAGTATTGCCACGGCGCCATATCGATCCATCGACGGGAGCAAAGCCATGATGATCCTCCAGCACCGCTCGTCAGGGACCCCAGAGCACACCGACTCCTCGCAGCAGAGCCGCTCACAATGCGAGCAGTATCACGGTAGGGCACTGCCGACGATGGCGTCGACCTCCACAGGAGGATTACCCCCAATACCCTCCAGATCAGCTTCGCACGTGTCCAGCAGACAACCGCACGCCCGATGCATTCCCGCCGACGCACACAATAAAGTCCAGGGACTCCGTTCCCTGGGCTTTGGGGCATCACTCATCACTCATCACTCATCACTCATCGCTTCCTCTTCTCCTATGGTTGCGCCTCCAGGAGCGCTTGCAGCACACCCGCGGACGCGAAGGCTTCGGAGTCGCTTGCGTCGATCAGCCAGTCCTGGTATTCGCCGACGCTGTCGAATCCCATCTCATCGAGGGCCGCGGTGAGCGATGGATCGTCACCCGATCCGTTGTGGTCGCTACCGCCGCCGCCTTGAGCGCTCTCGCCGCCTTTCTCGACTCCTGCATGCGATGTGATGATTGCGGCCGACAGGCGTTGGTCATTGGCCGCAACCCCACCGATAGCCCCGGGCTCTGCCGGG
>JADFIM010000082.1 GCA_022566725.1 Planctomycetota bacterium | reverse complement strand
GCATGGTGCGCATGCACGGCCTCCAGGGGCTCGAGGAGCGCCGCCCGGCGGAGCTGTCGGGCGGCCAGCGGCAACGCGTCGCCCTGGGGCGGGCGCTCGCCCCGGGGCCCGACCTATTGCTCCTCGACGAGCCCTTTGCCGCCCTCGACACGCCGGCGAGAGTCGCGCTCGTCGAAGAGTTCGTCACGCTACTGTCCCGCATCGAGCTCCCCGTCGTCCTCGTGACCCACGACGTGGGCGAAGCGCACGCCCTGGCCGAGCACCTGGTCGTCTTGGAGAACGGCAGGGTTCTGCAAGAGGGGACCAAGGAGGGGCTCTTCGACGCGCCCGAATCGCCCGAGGTCGCTCGCCTGCTGGGCGTCCAAAACCTCGTCCCGGGCGTCGTGATTGATGTGCGGGACGGCCGCGCCAATGTCGACGCGGGCGGCCTGCTCGTCAGCGCAGCCGCTGGAGACCTGCGGGCCGGGGCCCCAGTGATCGCTGGCATCCGCGCGGTGGACCTACTGGCAACGCCCGCCTCCGCAGCCGGCGAGGGCAATGCGATGCTGGTCCGTGCGATCGATCGCGGCGCCACGCGCAGCGTCTGGTTGCGGTTGGCGGGCGGCGTGGAGGTGGTGGCGGAGCTCGACCGCGAGACGGCGACCCGGTTGGGCTCGGCGGTCCCGACACGGTGGAGCCTGCGAGCAAGAGACGGCTTCACCCACCTGTGGCCCGCGGGCTAGCTGCATCGCTGGTAGCCGCGTCCGCATCTGAATCGGTAAGACGGCCTCGGATTCATGGGGCGGTCGATGTGAGGTGTACCATCGCGCGTCGTAGGCGGGACCAGCAGGCCCGGGGCCAGGGTGGAGGAGCGCAGGCGCCCGAGCAGCGCACGGCCGCTGGTCAGGATCACGCTGGGCAACGCGGACGGCCACGGTACCGCCAGCGGCGTAAGAGTTCGTCCAAGCGGGGTGCGTGGATAGCCGGCGCGGTAGTGATCGGGATCGTCGTGCTGGCCGGGTTCGCCGTCCGGAGCGGCTCCGGGGGCGGAAACTTCGAGATGACAGCATACCAGGGCGCCGCGCAGTTGGGTGGCTCCACGGTCGAGTTCGACGACGTGAAGCTGGCCGCGGCGGGCAAGCCCATAGTGTTGAACTTCTGGGGCGGCTCGTGTCCACCGTGCCGTGCCGAAATGCCCGGATTTCAGCGAGTGTACGAGCGCAATCGGGACGACTTCCTGATGATCGGCCTCGACGTTGGTCCCTTCTTTGGCCTTGGCACCCGCAACTCGGCGTTGTCTCTCCTGGACGAGCTGGGGATCACGTATCCGGCCGCCTACGCCACCTCGTTAGCCCCGAAGACACAAGTCACCGGATCGTTCGTCGCAATGAGCGTGTTCAAACTGGACCTCCTCCCACCCCTGGGCAACGCCGACGAGCACGCTTACTACATCCTCCATTCGACGGATGACTTCATCGATATGCGGTTCCCGGAGGCGGCCCGTGATCGACTGGCCGAGCACGGTGCTGTCACCAAGCTCGTGACCTACGAAGGCGGGCACGGATGGCCGGCGACGTGTACGGGATGATCCGCGACGGACTACGCTGGTTGGAGGAGACGGCGGCGCCTCGCTAGCGCACCTTCGATTCACGGGTGGCGAGCGATCCGAGCCGCCCGCGCCAAGAAGCGCTTTGCCCGCCGCTGGGGTGCGTCCCCAGCGGATCGGCGTGGTGATTCCTCGATAGGCAGCAGGTGGGCCGGCGTCACCTGCGGGGATCGTCGGGCTTCAACGCCCCTCGATGGGCACGTAGGCCGCCTCGTGCGGGCCGATGTATTCGCAGCGCGGCCGGATGAGCTTATTGTCCGCCAGCTGCTCGATACAGTGGCCGACCCAGCCCCCGATGCGGCTCATGACGAACATCGGCGTAAAGAGGTCAATGTCCAGGCCGATCGAGTAGTAGGTCGTCGCTGAGTAGAAATCGACGTTGGGGTGTATGCCCTTGGCCGCCACTGCTTCGTGCATGATCTGGTCGATGCGGCAGCTCATCTCATACAGCTCTCGATTGCCTGTATCTTCAGCAAGCCGCTCAGCGAACGTCTTGAGATAGCTGGCCCGGGGGTCGTATGCCTTATAGACCCGGTGCCCGAAACCCATCACCCGTTCCTTGCGGTCGAGCTTTTCGCGGATATACGGCTCGACGCGGTCCATTTCGCCGATCTCGGTGAGCATGTGCATAACGGCTTCGTTGGCTCCGCCGTGCAGCGGCCCTTTCAGCGTGCCGATGGCGGTGGTGACGGCTGAGTACATGTCGCTGAGCGTGGAAATCGTCACCAGCGCTGCGAACGTTGAGGCGTTGAACCCATGGTCCGCGTGCAGGATCAGGCACACATCGAGCGCCTTGGCCATCGTCTCCGTCGGCTGTTGCCCGTTGAGCATCGTGAGAAACGCGCTGGCGATGCTCAGCGACGAATCGGGCTTGATGAAGTCTCTGCCCTTGCGATGCCGATCAAAGTTGGCGATGAGGGCCGGCGCCTTGGCCAGGAGACGAACACCCTTGCGCTCATTGGCCGCAGGCGATGGATCGTCCGCCTCCGGATCGGACAGGGCCAACGCCGAGACCAGCGTGCGAAGAGCGTGCATCGGCGCCGCTGATGTGGGAATAGTCTTGATGACGTCCCACATCACCTCGGGCAGGTCGTATTCTGCCCGGATGCCTGATTCGAACGCATCCAGCTCGCCTCTCGTCGGCAGCTTGCGATGCCACAGCAGATAAACGACTTCCTCAAATGTCGAGTTGCGAGCCAGCGCGTCGATGTCTATACCGACATATTCCAGAATCCCGTTCTGGCCGTCGATGAACGACATTGCTGATTCAGCTGCAATTGTGTTGGCAAGACCTTTGTCGATCATGGGCATGGAAGCAGCAGTGGTCATGGCTGATCCTCAATCGCGTTGCAGGAGTAGATTTCGATGAGTCCGGCCACGGTATCTCGCCGAACCCCGCCCCGGGCGACGAACTGCCAGCCCGCAGGCGCCGATCGCAGGGCTCTGACCGCATCTGATACTACGTGGAATCGGCCCGTACGGCAATTCGGCACCGGCTCCGAGAGACTTGAAACAACTTCAGGCGGTTTTCGATGATTCTCCAGGGCAGACTTCTGATCAATCCGCATCAGACCCCCCAACCGGGATGGGTCCGCATCGAGGATCGGCAGATCGCTGAGCTAGGCCAAGGCAATCCTCCCGAGACCCCCGTGGCCGGAGACGCCGATTCACTCATCTGCCCCGGCTTCATCGACGCTCACATCCATCTACCGCAGATCGACGCAGTTGGCTGTGATCCGCCTTGCGGTGATGGTCTTCTGGAGTGGTTACACAGAATAGTCTTCCCGGCCGAGATGCGCTGGCAGGACGCCGACGTGGCCCAGGAACAGGCCGGCATTGCCTATAGGCGCATGCTGCGGGCGGGAACTCTCGGCTACGCGGGCTTTCTGACCAGCCACTTCCACAGTGTCACCAGCGTGATCAGAGCCGGCCACCGGCTCCCGCTGCGGGCGATCGCAGGACAGGTGCTCATGGACCGGGGCGCTGCGGAGCCGCTGCTCCACCACCGCCTGGCTCGGCTCGCCAACTCCAAGCGCGGGCGAATCGCCATGAGCGTCAATCCCCGCTTTGCGGTCGGCTGCTCAGATGAGTTGCTCAGCCTCGCCAAAGTCAGGGCATCGGATGGGGCGTTCGTTCAGACACATCTCGCTGAGTCGCGGCGTGAATGTGAACTGGTCGCGGAGCTGTTTCCCGACGATCCGCATTATACGGCCGTGTACGATCGCCACGGATTGCTGACCGATCGGACCTTGCTGGCGCATTGTGTTCATCTGGCCGATGACGAGTGGCGCCTGATCGCCGAGCGCCGCTCGGTGGTCGTCCATTGCCCCACTGCCAACACGTTCCTCCAATCGGGACTCTTCAATCTTGATGCGGCCCGGGAGCACGGCGTTCGGCTGGCTCTGGGCTCGGATGTCGCGGCGGGTCCTGACCTGGCCATGCCGCGGGTTGCTCGGGCTATGATCGAGGTCGCCAAGATGCAGGTAATGACCCGAAAGGCCGCGGCGAAGCCGCATGTACCGACCCCTGCCGAGGCCTGGGATATCATCACCCGCGGGAATGCCGATGCACTGAGCTGGTCAGACTCCGGCCGGCTGGAAGTCGGCGCAGCCGCCGACCTGTTGGTGCTCAGGGTCGGGTTCGATCTTGACGACTATCTCATCGGCCGGCTGATCTACACCTGGCGGGATGAGTACATCACGCACCGTGTTGTTGACGGCCGGTTGATTGAGATAGAACGTGTCTAGCGGCGGGCTGCCCGCCCGCCCGTCGCCCCAGGGCGACGGCTAAACTACTGAGCTGATGATCATTCCCCTGCGCACAGATCGACCTCCGAAGCGCACGCCCATGGTCACACAGGCGCTGATCGTGGCGAATCTGGTGGTGTATCTTGTCGGCGCCTCCGGGTCGTTCTTCGACCGCTTCAATCCCGAAGCGCTGGCCAACTTCGGCCACTTCGATCCGCGGGACTTCAAGGTCTGGCAACTGCTCACCTATCAGTTTCTTCACGATCCGCACGGGATCTGGCACATCGCGTTCAACATGCTCTTTCTATGGGTGTTCGGCTCTGCGGTGGAAGACCGCCTCGGGCGGGTCGGGTTCCTCGGGTTCTACCTGATCGGCGGTGCGGTGGCGGCGCTGGCGCACATGGCGATCACCAAAGCGCCGGTGATCGGGGCAAGCGGCTCGATTGCCGGCGTGACCGGCGCGTTCCTGGCGCTGTTCCCCCGGAGCCGGATTCAGATTCTGGTGTTCTTCTTCATCATCGGCACCTATTCCATTCCGAGCCTCTGGTTCATCGGGTTCTACATTGCCATCGACATACTGCGGCAATTGGGCGATCTGCTCGGGCGAGGCGGGAGCAACGTGGCTTACATGGCCCACATCGCCGGTTACCTCTATGGATTCGGCGTCGCGTTCGCACTGCTGGGGGGGAAATTCCTCAAGCGTGAAGAGTTCGATGTGTTTTTCCTGTTTACCCAGGCCCGACGCAGGGCGGCGTTTCGAACCGCAAGCCGGCACGGCCCGGCCGGAATGTGGGACTCCGCCCAGGCCGATACCGAAAAGCGCTTGGGCAAACTGGCCGCCGGCGCCGAATCGCCTAGCGAGACCGAGGCCAGTCACGCCCAGCTGCGAACCCAGATCAACGGCCTGCTTGCGTCTGGTGATCTGCCCGCGGCTGCGAAGAAGTACCAGAAGTTGCTCGCCGAGGCCCCCCGCGCGGTGCTCGCTGAACAACATCAGCTCGACATCGCCAACCAGCTCTACGCCAACGGAGTCCACGCCGACGCTGCGAGCGCCTATGAACTGCTCCTGGGCAGTTACCCAACTTCGGCCAAGGCAAACGAAGTGCGGCTGATCCTCGCCTTGATCTACGTCCGTCGGCTCAACCAGCCGCAGCGGGCCCGCGAGCTGATCGAGAAAACCAGGCCCAAGCTGCGCGATCGCACGCAGTCCGCCCTGGCCGATCAACTCCTGGCAGAACTTGGCCCATGACCAAGTCACCTGCCTTTGGAACGACCCGCATCAAGATTTGCGGCATCACGTCGATCGAGATGGCAGCCGTCGCGGTCGATGCCGGGGCCGAGTCGATCGGCCTGGTCATCGACGTGCCGGATTCGCCACGATGCCTGGCCATCGGACAGGCTCAGGCAATTGCACAGGCTCTCCCGCCGGCGGTCATGTCGATCGCGGTCTTGCAGGACCCGCCCGACGCGCTGACCGAACAATGGACCGGGTCATGGGTTCAATTGCACGGCAACGAAGACGAGAAGCTCGTCGCTCAGTTCGCACGGACCAAGCACATCATCAGAGGATTTCGATTTGATCCCGAACAGGTGCTTCGCTGGAACGCCTGCCAGGGCGTGGAGGTGTTGTTGATTGACGGCTCAACGGGGGGACAAGGCGATCTGCTGGATCACCAGGCCCTTGCCGAGATGATGCCGCAGATTGAAAAGCCCGTGATTCTGGCCGGGGGTTTGACCGCTGACAATGTTGCCCAGGCGATCCGGACCGTCCACCCATTCGCCGTTGATGTAAGCAGCGGCGTGGAATCGTCGCCCGGCGTGAAGGACGCGGGCCTGATTCGTCGATTCTGTCAAGCCGTACGCGACGCCTGATGGAGACAATGGCTCGTAGCATCCTGGTTCAGCTGACCGCTTGCTTCCTCTTACTCACCAACCGAATCCCCTCGATGCGCAGCGCTTTGTCCACGGCCTTGGTCATGTCGTAGAGCGTCAACGCCGCGACGGCAACCCCAACCAGCGCTTCCATTTCCACACCAGTCTTGGCGGTGGTGGAGACGGTGGCTTCGATGCGCAAGCGCTCCGGATCAACGCGTTGAAAGTCGATGCTGGCGACCTCAAGCAGAAGTGTATGACACAGCGGGATGAGCTCCCAACAGCGTTTCGCCGCCTGGATGCCGGCGATTCGCGCGGTCGCAAGCGCTTCGCCCTTGGGAAGCTCCCCGGCCTCGAGCAGGTCGAGCGTGTTCGCTGACGCCCAGAGGTACCCCTCCGCCACCGCGGTCCGTCGGACCGGCTCCTTGGCCCCGACATCCACCATCCGAACCCGGCCCTGCTCATCGACATGGGTAAGCTCATCGCTCATCTTGCATCCTGTAAACGCAGCGGCCAAGGCCGTCCGCTAGACATTCATCCGCCACCGGTCACCGATGACTGCGCCAACGCCATCATCGTAGGTCATCGGGCATCGTGCACAACCTGCCCGCCGACAATCGTCATGACGACTCTGGGTGGGTCGCGAGCCCAGTCGGCCTGGAAGGGATCGGAATCGAACATCACCATATCGCCCAACGCCCCCGGCCGGAGTTGCCCGGCCTCGTCGAGCCCAAGGGCATAGGCCGCATCTACGGTGTACGCACGGAGCGCTTCGGCAACGGTGAGGTTCTGATCGGCGGCGAAGATCTCGCCGTCGAAGGTCAATCCGGTGACGGCGGTGCGGATACCCAGTCGCGGATCGCACGAGACGACCGGCCAATCGGAGCCAAACGCCAGCCGCGCTCCGGCGTCGAGCAGCCTGCGGAACGCAAACGTCCCGGCCAGTCGCTTGTCGCCGAGACGTCTGCGGACATACCGACCGTCATCCGCCTTATGCAACGGCTGCATACTGGCGATCCGGCCCCGAAAGCGGCGAAAGTCGGTCGCATCAATGTGCTGAGCGTGCTCGATTCGCGGCCGGATCGCCCGATCCACATCATCGATCGCATCCAGGGCCAGGCGAACGGCCTCGTCGCCGATGGCGTGCACGGCTGGTGAGAGCCCTGCTTCGGCTACGGCCTGGGCCCAACGTCGCAACTGCCCGTCGTCGGCCGACTCGATGAACAGACCTCGATTGCCCGGATCGTCCGCATAGTCGGCGAGCATGCGGGCCGTGCGCGAGCCCAGCGTGCCATCAATGAATGCCTTATAGCCGATGACCGCGAGGCGCTCGTCGTTGGAAAAATCGCGGGCGAAGGTGAGATCCGCCGGCTCCGCAGCCGATCCACGATCGAGCAATGTGATCCGGCACCGCATCGTGAGGCGCTGACGCAACGGCACAAACACGTCGCGGACGTCTTGGCGGCATTCCATCGTGCCGACCGAGGTCACGCCGTGGGCGTGGAGGTGGTCTTGCGCGGCGAGCAGTGCCTCTTGACGGGTGGCTTCATCAGGCTCAGGAACGAGCGGATTGACCAGCTTCCACGCAGCCGCCTCTACCATCAGCCCGGTGGGGGCGCCGCTTACCGGATCGCGCACAATGCAGCCGCCCGGAAGCTGAGCGGATGTGTCGCACAGATCGAGCACCGCATCGTTGACCAACACCGCGTGCATATCCATGCGATGGCAGACGACCGGCCGGTTGCCTGCCGCGGCGAGCCAGCTCTTCTGCGGGGGTCGGCGCGAAGGCCAATTCTCATTCGACCAACCGCGGGCGATGAGCCATTGATCAGGGCCAAGCTCGCCATGTCGTCGGGCGATGGCCGCTTCGAACTGGCGGCGCGAGCGGACGGGCGAAAGATCAAGCTGGCCAAGGGACTGTCCGCCAAGCATCATGTGCAGGTGAGCGTCGATGAGGCCCGGCGTGACCGTTCGCCCCGCCGCATCAATATTCTCCTCCGCGTCCGAATCATCATCGACCGCCAGGACCCGTCCATTTTCGACCGTGACGGAGCCGACCCAGGGGCGAGCAGGATCTGCCGTCCACACCATCGCGTTGTAAACTCTCAGCGTCGGCGGCATGACCAGACAGTCTAGTGACGCGTCGCACGGATCGCCCCGGGCTGCTATGGTAATCATCTGCCATCCAATGGAGGCTGCACACCATGCGATCATTCAAGATTGTGTTGGTTATTGGGGGTCTTGGTCTAGCAGGAGTGTCTCTGGTGCATTGTGCCGAGGACCAGCCTGATGATGCGGGTGCGCCATCGTCGCCACTGCCCAGCGTCACGGTTGATGATCAGCCGGCACCCGCTGGCTGGACGCCTTCCGACAATCCAAGGACGGCCAGGTTCCTCGGGTTGGTCGCCCCCAAGCCGGTCACCTGGATTGAGCATCCTCCCAGCAGCAAAGTGCGCAAGGCGAACTACACCGTGCCGGGGCGTGACGGCAGCGAGGCTGCCCACGTCGTCGTCTTCTACTTCGGGCGCGACGAAGGCGGAACCGTGGATCAGAACATCCTCCGCTGGCAGGCGCAGTTCAAGCCCGATGACGACGGCACGCCACAGCAGCCGACGGTCGATCGCTTCGAGGTTGACGGCATGCGCGTGACGCTGGTGGAGCTCGCCGGCCAGTGGCAGAAGATGGGCGCGCAGTGGTACACGCCGGACCAGTTGTTCCTTTCGGCGATCGTCGAGGCTCCCGCGGGCAACGTCTTCATCCGCTTCGCCGGCCAGACCGCCACCGTCGAGGCCAACCGCGACGCGTTCATGGCGATGATCCGGGGGCTGCGAAGGGCCGACGAGAGCTGATTGCGACGTCTGGGCAGAATCGCCGATGCGTACGGGTCGGGCGCCCGTCGGCGAAAGGTGTTTCGACGAGCTGCCAGCTTTTCGCGCTCCGCCTTCAGCCTCCTGCCGATACCCCCGGGCTTCGCCCGGGGGTTCTTCTTACACGATGGCCATGGAGCCGGGTGGCATCCCGATTGAATCGGGATCTCGCCCGTGCGAGCTGGACTCACCGAGATCCGCCGAGGCGGATCCCACCATCCTGTTTGGCGCTCTTAGGCTTCGATGCGCTTGCGCGTACAATGGCGAGAAGCCGAGCGCGGTCCTCGACCCGCCGGCCCCCAAACGAGCAGCCCAGGATTTCCTTTTTCCGTTCAGCATGGCCATCGTCGCGCGATGCCGAATTCTGTGAAGTGTAGCCCTCAGCCCTAGCTCAACAGAATTCCGTTCAATCACCTGTTTGGTGCTCGGAAGACATGAACAGCGACCTTTCTCTCATTCCCATCGATCGTGATGGCATTCCACGTGGCTACAGCGGGATACTGCCCGAAGTCACGGCCGAGGTTCTCCGCGCAACCGTCAGGCTTTACGAGTCGGTCGGTTTCAGCGAGCCGTGGGTCGGGTACCTTGCGCTAGCAGGGTCAACGTCCGTCGGAACCTGCGCCTTCAAGTCAGCGCCTCTCGATGGCCGTGTCGAGATTGCTTACCACACTTTTCCGGGGTTTGAGGGTCGGGGTTTGGCCACCGCCATGGCGACTGAGCTCGTCGCGATCACCTGGCGACACGAGCCGTCTGTCATAGTAGCGGCGCAGACGCTTCCCGAGCGCAACGCGTCTCACAGCGTCCTGGAGAAGCTAGGTTTTCGCCATGTTGCGACGATCGATCATCCAGAGGATGGTAAGGTTTGGGAGTGGCAACTCGCACCGAAGACCGGCACCTAACAACGGCATGCAGCTGGCGGCGCTTGGCGCCGCAGCTGATCCCGAAGCCGTTAGGCCTCCAGTTGAAGCGGAGCGCTTCATGGGAAGTCTACGGGCCCAATGAACAAGCCGAGTAATCTCGAAGGGTGCCCGCTCTTGGCGAGAATTCCACCGGAAGACCTCCGCCGTGACTGTCCGACGGCTCGGATTGTGGCCATTCGGCACCGCGGCACGATCTACCGGCAAGGCGAGCCCGGGCGAACTGTCTTCTGTGTGCTCGATGGCCAGGTGACCATCGCGAGGGTCAGCTACGACGGCGCGACTCTCACCACAGCGGCGTTGGGACCGGGGGACTTCTTCGGCCCCGCTCTGAGTGGTGCCACGGAGGCCGAAGACACGGCTAGGGCGAAGGGAGTGGTTTCGGTATGGCGAGCGCCGATCAACGAGTTGCGGCGCCTGTTACTCAACCACCCGGTAGTCGCCTGGGAATTTGTCTCGATTCTTGCGCGGCGCCAGCGCCAGATGGAACGCAGGCTCGAGAGCTTCGCGTTCAAACGAACCGAGGCGCGGCTAGCAGAGGCTTTCCGCGAGTTGTCAGGAGGGTTCGCTACGCGCTGCGATCACGGCTTCGGACAACACCTTCGCTTGACGCAGCAGGAGTTGGCTGACCTCGTCGGAGCGAGCCGACCGGTTGTG
>JADFIM010000259.1 GCA_022566725.1 Planctomycetota bacterium | reverse complement strand
GGGGCCACCTGGTCAAAGCGGTCTACCTGCAAGAGCAGATTGCGCAAGGCGTAGTCTATCCGGACCTATTCCCCGGGTGGTACAACGGCATTCAAATGCTCCGCTACCACGCACCCCTGCCCTACTATCTGTTGGTCGGTCTGAGCCAACTGACGCCGAACATCTGGTGGGCCGGCAACCTGTTCCTAGCGTTGAGCTCGTTGGCCGGAGGGCTGTCTTTTTTGTTCTACCGCCGCTGGCTGGGGCTCATGGAGCACCAGATGGCGCACCATCTCGGCAACGTCATCGGCCTGCGAGCTGCGGCGCTGTGGCGACAAAATGCTGATCATCTGCTCAACGAAGTCAGGATCGGGCGCGGGTAGCTGCCAGATGTGAATGTCGGGATGGGCGCTGGGTCGGATCGCCTCGCCGCCGACGAGCAGTTCCTCATGCAGCTTCTCCCCCGGCCTGGGCCCGGTGAAGACGATGCGGACGCGGCCCGGCCCGCCCTGCTGGTCGCAGGAATCCGGACGCTGGGGCTCCAGGCCATGCAGCGCAATGAACCGGTGGGCGAGATCGACCACCCGGATCGGCTCACCCATATCCAGCAGGAACACCTCCGGGCACGCTGACTGCGGATCCACCAGCGCCGCTGACTGAATCACCAGCGCCGCCGCTTCGGCCACGGTCATGAAATATCGCGTCATGCCCGGGTCGGTCACGGTCAACGGCCCGCCCTCGGCGATCTCCTTCGACCAGATGTCCAGCACGCTGCCCGCAGACCCCAGCACGTTGCCGAAACGGACCATCGAGAAACTCACCGGCGATCGCTGATTGATGTGCTGGACGTACAGCTCGGCGAGGCGCTTGGTGGCTCCCATAATGGAGCGAGGATTTACCGCCTTATCCGTGCTGATCAGGACGAACCGTTCAGTACCGGCGGCGTCTGCGGCGTCGGCGACGGATTTCGTACCAAAGAGGTTGTTGTCGACCGCCGCGGCGGGATGGCCCTCCATCATCGGCACGTGCTTGTGGGCGGCAGCGTGGAAGACGACGGCGGGCCTGAGGCGCCGGAAATGCTTCAGCGTCGCTTCGGCGTCAACCACATCATGCAGCACGGCCCGGCGCGGCATGTCCGGCGCAAGGCGCGCGATCTGCCGATCAATCTCGAATAGCGCGTTCTCTGCTCGATCGACCAGGATCAACTCCCGGGCGTCGAAACGGCAAACGATCCGGGCCAGCTCACTTCCGATCGAGCCTCCGGCACCGGTGATCAGCACCCGCTTGGACTGGATCACTCGGCGGACCGCCTGCTCGTCGATACTCCTGGGCTTGCGATCAAGCAAGGAAGCCAAATCGACTTCCAGCTGGCTCCGCGGCCCAATGCCCGCAATCTGATCTTCCAGCGTGGGCATGAATCGGTCAGGCACCCCCAACCGCCGAAGACGGGTGCGGACGGTTGTTATCAGTCGGCTCATCGCGCTCGGCAAGGCCACCAGCGCCACATCCGGCCTTCGGCGGGCAAAACAATGGCCTCAAGCTCGCTGACCACGCCCAGGACCTCTGGGTCGCCCTGACGTGACTCTCCCGCTGCGTTCGGTGAATCGCCCTCAGCCAGCACCCAGCCGAGCGTGACCGGCCGATCCGGCAGCAGGTCAAGCTGCCGCTCAAGTCGTCGGCAGGTCTCGGGCAGACCGATAATGATCGCCGTTTGGCTCACACAACGCCTCCGTGCGGTGCGATCGCGTAAGTAGGTGAGGGGTCTTATCGGCGATTACCGGCTGCGGGCGTCGGTATTTCGGCCGAGATGAGACACCGCCGTCGAGGCGGCGAAACCGGCCACAATCAGACCCAGCGACACGGCCACCTCCGCGGCCGACGGGGCGAAGAACTCGGCCGCTTCGACGGCCCCGACCGCGAGGTCGCCGACTGGTACCACCGGCCTCTGGAACGGCCACAAGCCGACGACCGCCCCCAGCAGGAGCCCCAGCAGCACGCCCAACGTCGCCTTTTCAAATCGATCGAGCAGCAGCTTGATCAGGTTGCTCACGGCGACCAGGCCGACCACGGCGCCGAGGCCGACGGGGATGATCACGCCCATCGCATCGATCAGCCCAGTCCAGTCAAGGGTCCTGGCCGCTCGTGGAACGTTCTCGATCGCCCCGAGGATGATCAGGTATTGGCCCAGCGCCAAAAAGATATAGGCACCGGAAACACCCGGGAGGATCATCGCGGAAGCGCCCGCCACTCCTGCAAGAAAGAGCATCGCGTATTGCCGATCGCCGCCGGGTCCGCTGTGGCCTGCCTCGCCGCTTTGCGCGATGACGAGTGCGATCATCACGGCCAATCCGACCGCGGCGCCGATCAACGCTGTCGCATTGGGCGGCTTGATCATTCGCCAAAGGATCGGCACCCCGCCGAGGGTCAACCCGATGAACAAGCTGTACATGATCCAGCGGTGCTCAAGCACGAGGTTCTTGAGCAGTCCTGCCCCGGCGACGATTGCTATGGCCATCCCCGCGATCACCGTGGCCAGCAATGTCAGCGAGCGGGAGGAGAACTTGAACGTCGTGACTTCTGCGATGCTGCGAATAACCTGCGGGTAGATGCCGACCGCAAGCAGCATCGTCCCGCCCGATATGCCCGGCACGAGATTGGCCAGCCCCATGAGGAACCCGCCGAGGACACCCTTGATAGCGATGGTCGGACCGTCGGGTTTCGCTGAGCCGAATAATTGCCTACGCATGGCTGCTCGCTCCGGCACGATCGTAGCGATCTCG
>JADFIM010000081.1 GCA_022566725.1 Planctomycetota bacterium | reverse complement strand
GAGGCGGCAACGAAGCCTTTGCGGCGGCAAGTTCTTTCCGTGACCGGTTCAGAACGGCCGAGAGGTTCCCATTGGACCTAAGTTGTCTCTTGTTGTTTGCCAACAATTGAAGTGCCTTCTGCGCAACAGTGCGCAGGCGTCGATCACAGGAATCGACGATCGGCCGAACCTCTGAGTTGTCTAGGAAAACAAGCCCAAAAAAGTCTTCCTCTGAGAGATCGATCAAGTACCGCCAGTGCAATTGGGTCACCTGCTTCATATTGTCCGGATGATTCCCTCCACCCACCCGTCACAGGTGTTGCTCAATCTCTTCGAGCCTTGCTTCCCGACGAATGTTCATGCGGGTCGCACTATCGCTGCGCCACTGCAGCAACAAAACAACAATGGCGAAGAAGCATCAAATGACGATCTGTAGAGTGCATTTAGGTTTGGCTGCATGATTCCCAACAGAGCAACATCCAAGGAACGATGAGCCACACAAAGCCTATCGCAGCAGTCTTCTCTTCCCTCAAGCTCAGCTTTGTCGGTGACGAGCTTTTCATATCCGATCACTTTTCGCCAGGTTACAGCGCTCACAAAGAACCTGAAGGTTGGCGACGTCGTTGCCGCCTCCCCTCGCGCGCGGGATGAGATGATCTATGTGCAAGCGCTCTGTAGTGCCACACCAAACGCAGCGCGCCTGATCTCGCTCAAACACGGCTCGAACAGTGGACCAAGGAATCGGTCCGCGCCCGTGCCAACCGACGCCACGTGCTCCGAATCCGAGAATCGGTGAATCAGTGTCTGGCTCCGAGAGAGGAGCAATAGGTACGCCGAGTTTCTTGCGATGAATGAACTCGATCGTGCGATCAAGCTCCCAGAACGTCATCGGCGAGAGATAGAGGATATCTTTGTCCCAGCCCAGACTGGGGGCGTAGGAGGCAATGTTCGTGCTCCGACGCCTCTCGACCGCCCGGCCGCCCCCAAACGCTGCGTAGCTAACCGTTCCAAAGTATGGTTTGTGATCGCGACCGTCATCCCACGGGATGATCACCGTTCCGCACTTTGCCTCCAAAAGTACCACATGGAGCGCTTTCGGGAGGATCTCCCATCGGAAGACCTTTGTCGTCAAACTCGTCCAGTGACCGAATTCCGCGACGAGACGATCAATGATAACGTCACGAGCATAAACGCCTCCGTCATTGCTCGGTTCTGGTTCACTCACAGCCACTTCTCGAGCAAGGTTCCGATGGTTCCCGCTAAGCAGAAACATTGTACCGTCTCCCAAGGGCGCTACTCGATTGCTTGCTGGATATGAAAGCAGGCTGGCCCCACCGCGGGCGGAGAAAGATCGAGCAGTCCACGGGCGGCCCGACTATCCTCATCGGCTTTGCCCAACCACGTATGCGGGCTATCCGGATCATGCAGCGTATAGGACGATGCCATGGTCTTTCACCTGCCGGGCTACGGAAGAGCGTTTAGTGGACAGGAACTCCCATTCGGCTTCGGTGTAGATCAACAGATCGACGGGATGGGCAAACCCGCCGAGCGCCCCCCAGTCTCTCAAGCGCCGCTCATACGACGATTCGGCCGTCTCCGGGACGACGACCATCACGTCGAAATCGCTGTCCGCAGGAGCATCACCTGCTGCCCGTGAGCCGAAGAGATAGATCGTGCACGGGTCGAACGCCTAACGAAGCCGCCGGACGAGGTCCTTGATCTGCGGATCGTCGTGGGGTGGCGTCATGCGGCCAGTATACTGGCGTTGTTGTGTCGTGTGTAGGAGATTACCATGACGGTCTTCCGCGCCTTGCCGTATGTCATCGTCTGTTCTTTGACAAGCATCGTCGTTGCTTCGTACGCCGTGCAGACCGCTCGGCCGGATGAACGCACAACCTCCCAACCGGCCGGCCTGTCCGTGAAGGCCGGACGGCTCAGCGATGAGGAGAGGATTGACGCGCTGATCAAAACGCTCGAGCAGTTGAAGGACGCAATCTTCATCCGTAACGACAAGGAGTACGACGCCAAGTCGGCGGCGGATCACCTGCGGAAGAAGTGGCAATACGCGGGGCAACGAATCACAACGGCCCGTCAATTCATCACGTTGATTGGGGCCAAATCGTCCGTGAGCGGTAAGCCGTATCTCGTCCGATTCGAGGATGGACGCGAGATGACCAGCGAGGCGTTTCTAACCGCTGAACTGGTAAAACTGGAAGCGAAGCCCCGCACGCAGCCGGCCACCCAACCAGCGACCCGACCGGTCGCTACCCAACCCAACGCGCCCGAACCGGCATTCGATCTCGAAGGCTCCGACGCCAAGGCGATCGAACTCGCCGATGCTGTCATGGCGAAAATGGGAGGGCGCAGGGCGTGGAATGAGACGCGCTACATCGTGTGGAACTTTTTCGGACAGCGTCGCCACGTGTGGGACAAACGTGAAGGCAGGGTCCGCATTGAGCTCGACGGCCCCGAGGGTGTGCCGTACGTCTATGTGCTGAACATCGACACCAAGAGTGGCCGGGCCTGGAAGGGCGGGCAAGAGGTCACCGATCCCGATGAGCTGGCTCGGATGATGGATCAGGCCGAGGCGATGTGGATCAACGACAGCTACTGGCTGGTCATGCCCTACAAGCTCACGGATGCCGGCGTGACGCTCAAGTTCCTTGGCGAGCGCGCGATGGAGGGTGGTCGAATTGCGGACGTCTTGCAGCTCACTTTCAAGGACGTCGGGCGAACGCCGAACAACAAGTACCACGTTTATGTCGCCAAGGATTCTGGACTCGTAGAACAGTTTGATTACTACGAGCACTCTGATGATCCAACGCCGAGGATCAGCAGGCCATGGCACAACTGGAAGCGCTTCGGCCGAATCATGCTGTCAGGCGACCGGGGTGAGCGGCATGGCCGGCCGGCGCGATTGACCGACATCGCGGTGTTCGGCGAACTGCCCGAGACCGTGTTCGCCGGTCCGGAGCCCGTTGAATTGGACGGCGAATAGCGCGGCCAGGGCGGAGCAAGCCCGCCCGCGAAACGCGCCCGCGTCGCTTCGTCCGCCAACAAAGAGAGGTTTGCAGATGTCCGAAGTTACCAGCATCGCGGTCATCGGGGCCGGGACGATGGGATCCGGCATCGCTCTAGCAGCGGCGACGTGCGGAATCCCGGCGTATCAAATCGACGTTGCTCAAGAGCAGCTCGACCGCGCCAAGGCCTATCACGCCAAGACATTGAGCCGTAGCGTCGTGAAGCAGCGCATAACACAGGCCGAGGCCGACGAGGCCGCGTCACGCATCAGCTATCACACCGATATGGCCGACGCCGGCGATGCCGATTGGGCGATTGAGGCTGTGCTCGAGGAGATCGGTCTCAAGACGGACGTTTTCCGGCAGATGCAGAAGACGTTCCGCGACGACGTTGTGTTGGCCACGAATACCTCGTCGATCTCCATCTCGGATATTGCCGCGAGTGTGGGCGAAGCGGCCGGCCGAGTCATCGGCATGCACTTCTTCAACCCCGTGCCGGTGATGAAGCTTGTCGAGGTGATCAAGGGCCCGGCGACCAGTGAGCAGACCGTGAGCAGGACGATGGCGCTGGCCCAACAGATGGGCAAGACGCCGATTCCCGCCAACGATCGGCCGGGGTTTGTTTCCAACCGCGTGCTGATGCCGATGATCAACGAGGCGTTCTATGCGTGGATGGAGGGCGTGGCCGAACCGCAGCACATTGATGAAATCATGAAGCTCGGCTGCAGCTTCCCTATGGGACCTCTGCGCCTGGCCGACTACATTGGCCTGGACGTATGCGTGATGATCCTCAACGTCATGCGCGACGGTTTGGGAAGCGATAAGTATGCCCCCTGCCCGAAGCTCTTGAAGCTCGTCGAGCAAGGCCGCCTCGGCGACAAGACCGGCCGGGGGGTGTACGAGTATTCGAGAAAGTAACGTGTCGAGAGAGCAAGCCACGGCCTCACCTTCCGCTGCTTTGGGCGACGGCTTCAAGCCCGAAATCCTTGCCGCGGAGCGGCACGCCCCTCTTTCCTTGTGTTATATTGGAACCTGTCGTCGCGCCGCACGCTGATTACGTTGCGGTTGGAAACGTTACACGGGTAGCTAATGACTAATCGAGGGGGTGCCTCATGAATATCGTTTTCGGAGCCGTGGGAGGCGCCTCCGGAGCGCTAGTGGGGGCGGCGATCTGGGCCACAGTTGGGCATTTCACAGGGTACGAGGTTGGCTGGATCGCCGTCGGCGTCGGCGCCTTGTCCGGTTTCGGCGTGTCGCTGCCCACGCACCGGCAGGCGGGAATGGTCGGCGGAATCATCGCCACGGTGATGGCGGGCGGGGCGATCGGCCTTGGCAGGTATGCCGAGGCCTACCTCGACTTCCGACGGTTTCTCAGCAGCGATGACGCCGAGATTTCCATGGTCGCCGACGTTATCGTCGCCGAATACGAGCTGCAGGGCAAACCCATCCTCTGGCCCCGAGACGCCGATGATGCCGAAACGATCGGTGAATCCTACCCTCCCCGGATTTGGAAACATGCTGTTGAACGGTGGAACGCGATGAGCGCAGAACGGCAGGACGAGATCCGCGAAACGCCCCGCCTCGTCAATCCAGAGTTCGTGATCGCCTATATCGCTGACGACATTGTCTTTGACTGGCAGGCGAAGGGGAAGACACTTGAGTGGCCGCAGGGAAAAGAGTCCGACTCAGCCTGGTTTGAACCGGACTACCCTCAGGAGGTTTGGGCCGAGGCGAAGCGCCGGTGGGACGAGATGAGCCCCCAAGAGCAGAGCGAATACGAAGACACCGTGCGCGACGTCCTGCTCGCCGAATGGATAATCTTTCTGCCGCAAATTCAGCGCGACGCCGTCAACTGGGGGTTCATTCACATGTTCAGTCCGTATGATGCTCTATGGATCGTCTTGGCCGTTGGCGCGGCGTATAAACTCGGCGCGGGTGGGTCGCGAAACGAGGTCGAACCGTCGGCGGTCGATGACTAGGAGACCGTGGTAAGAGTCCAAAAGGGCATCGAACCACCTGCTTCTTGGCCCCTTGAGGAAGGGTCAAACCGGTCTGAAGCGAATTCTGCCACGCGCTGCTAGACGACTGATCGTCCGCAGGCTTGGCGACAAGACCGGCCGGGGGGTGTTTGAATATTCGCAGAAGTAACATGCTCTTGGCGAGGTGCTGCTCGTGGCGTGCTCCGGCGATGTCGTGAGACGCCTCGTCGGTGACTGCCGGCGTTGCGGGCAAAAGCATAAACTCTTGGTGACAAGGGGGATCGACTGCCCGGCGGTGGCGTACCATTCGCCGAATGCGCGGCTCGTGGTGGACCGGTCAGCCGGTACCACAGCGCATTCGCCTGATCCGGCGTGTTGTGACGCCGATAATGCACATGTGACATGAATCCTCGCGACCTGCCCAGCCAAGCCACCTCGTCACGAGGCCCGCGCGGACCTCTCCGACGGCTACTCGACCTGTTCAGCACCATCTGGACGGGTATCGCCCTGCTGACCATGCTGTTCGTCTATAGCTCGGTGGGCAGCGCGATACCAGCGTTTCGCCAACTGCGCGTCTTCGAGATGACCGAGTTTGAGTGGTTCCACTACTGGCCGTTCAAGACGCTGATTGCGCTCATCTGCCTGACCCTGGTGGTGACTACGATCCGGCGCATCCCCTTCAAGGTGATCAACTACGGCGTGTGGATGATCCACAGCGGGATCATCATCCTTGCACTGGGCAGCTTCTGGTATTTCGGCACGAAGGTCGAAGGCGAAGCACCGGTGCTGCGCCGCCAGGTTCTGATCGAAGTGCCCGGCGCGGAGCCGGCGGCGATTCCCGCTGTGCCGGGCAGCGCGGCAACGGTGCGAACGCCCGACCGGACACTTCGATTTGAAGTCAGCTCGATCGATCCGAGCTGGGAGATCCTCTCCGGCGATGACGCGGGCAAGCGCGCCTATGCCGTCAATGTCGCCGTGCAGGATGGTTCGAGCATGTTCATCCGTCAGTTGCTTGCCGGCTATCCGCAGTACACCGAAGACATTGTTCCCACGGGCGATCCAAACCAGCCCATGGCCAGGGCGCGGAAGATTCATGGCAAGCCGCTGGTCAACGAGGACATCAAGCTCTCGCTGGATTATCAACGGCAGCGATACTTTCACATCGTCAATAGCTGGGCCTTGTACCTCCGTGAGGTCGGGCAAACCGAGTGGGTGCAACGGCCGATTCACGGTCTGCCTCGCTACAACGACTACTTTGCGGATCGATCACAGGTCTGGCTGCCGCCGGAGATAGCTGCTTCTCGCCCGAATCCGCTGGACGTGACGGTGCCGGCCGTCGATGAGAATGATCCGTTGGACGACACGAACATCCGCATCACCAGCTACCTGCGATACGCGTTTGTTGATGAGCGGCGATTGCCCGGCGGTGACCAGCTAGACCCGACCGCGGCGGTTCGGCTATCGTCGGCCCGCGGGAGCGTTGACTACCAGCTCGTGGCGTTGGATCCAATCGCCAGCGCCACCGAGAGCGGCCGGCTTCGCTTTCAGTGGGTGGATTCCGAAGAAGCACGGTTGCGACTGGCCGAGGTCAAGCTGCCGATGATCCGGATCAACGTGATTGATCCACCCGCGGCGCTCGAGGCGCCGGTGAGGCAGACGACGCGGTCGAATCCTGGCCTCGGCTTTCGCACGATCGAGGGTACCGCGTATGCATATCGCGTACAGTTCTTCCAGGATGAGCTGCTGCTTGGGCCGGGACGTGTCGTGTCGATGGCCAGCGTCGAGATTCAAAGCGGCGACCGAACATTCACGCGGTGGGTATTCAGTGATCCGTCGCTGAACCGCGATCTGCCCGTTGATGCCGGCCCCGATCCCGCGCACGAGCGATCATTACCACTTGATGAGAATATCAGAATGGAATTTGTGCCGGGCAATCTTCCGCCGCCGGTGTTGCTCGTTGCCGGCCCGAGTGACGATGATCTGCATCTCATGGTGACGCTCGGCTCGCAACCGCCTCGCTTTGAGCGGATTGAGGTCGGCCAAACAGTTCCGATCGACAAGGGGATCACACTGAACGTGCTTCAGTTCGCGGCGAGGACATACGTCGAGACGCGGCCGGCGATCGTGTCCAGGTCGCGGCGTCAGCGAGATGCGCGTGAGCAATTCTCAATGGTGCTGGTGCAGTTAGAGCGTGGCGGGATCACACAATCGCTGTGGTTGCCGTACCACCACTTCGTCTTCGAGGACGCCAATCATAAGCTGCCTCGGTTCACCTATCGCCCCAGTGTCGTGCATCTTCCCGATGGGCGGCATATCGAAGTCGTGTTTGCCCGACAACGCCAGCGATTGCCGGCTCCGGTGGCGCTGGAGGACTTCATACTCACCGCACATGCCGGCGGCTTCACCGGACAGAATCTCTCGGTCCGTGATTGGACCAGCGTCGTGCGGTTCCGTGACGGCGATGATTGGAGTGAGCCGATTCACGTCAGCGTGAACGCTCCGAAGGAGTTCGGCGGCTTCTGGTACTTCCAGGCGCAATGGGATCCACCCGTGCCGCAAGAGGGCTACGGTGGGATGAACTACACTGTGCTCGGCGTGGGGAACCGCAACGGCGTCAACGTGATGCTGCTCGGTTGTTGCCTGGCCGTCCTCGGCATGATCTACGCGTTCTACATCAAACCGCTGATCAAGCGGCGACGGCAGCAGGCGGTCTACGCACAAGTTGCCGCTGATCGTCACCCCAAACGGCGAGTGCGTGACGTACCGACTTCACAGCCGCTGGTGGAGCCGGTCGGCGCCGCGAAGGAGCAGGGGCCATGACTCAGCGCATGGCGGTTGTTTCGATCGTTGCAGCGGCGCTGGTATTGCTCGTGGTCGCGGCCGTGACCTACCGCCAACTGGCCGGCCGGCCCGAGCCGGCACAGCGCTCGGCGTTCGCCATGGAGGTGGACCTGGCGCCGCTTGCGCGCATCGGGGTGTATGAGCAGGGTCGGTTGAAGTCCTTCGACTCCTTCGCCAGCTCGATGATGCACCTTGTCTCCGGCCCACACGCGATCAAGGGGAACCCAGACGGCTTCAGCTACCTGGACTTGATGTGGCGACCACAGGAATATGAGGACGCCGATGCGATCTACGTCAAGAACAGGCCGATCCGCCCAGAGATCGCTGACGCGCTTCGTCAATCGCTGGATGAGACACTGCCCGGGCAGCTGGCCAACCTGCGAGACACTCGCGGGCCGGCGGATCAGGAGCTGGCTGAGCATCGCGTCCGCGAGCAGTTCGAGCAGCGTATGGATCGGTTCCTCACAACGGGACTGATCTCGAGTGTGATGCTTCTCGATCCGAGCGTCCAGGATCTGCTGGACGCCAAGGCAAGTGATCTGATGCGGACGGCGACCGTCGTACAGCAGATCCGCTTCGGTCTGGCGATGATGCAGCCCGAGGAGCTTCGCTTGCGGCTGTTCATCGTGCCGCCGCCGGGCGACGGGTTTGCCGATGGGTGGATGACGATCCAAGAGTTTGCTCGGCTCGGTCCGGATCAGATCGCCGAAGTGTCCGACGCTGCGCTGCGCACCGCTGTCCTTGGGGCCTGGGACAGGCTCACGTTGGCGTGGAAGAACCAGAATGCCGCCGGCGTCAACGATGCGGTGGTTCAACTGGCCGAGTTGCTGCCGCAGATCTCACCCGCGCTTTATCCCGACCAGGCAAGGCTGTCCTGGGAGAGCTGGTATTTCAAGATCAAGAACATGACATGGGTGTGGATCGTTTACCTGCTCAGCGTGGTGTTGCTGGTGATGTCGGTCGTGTATCGCTGGACGCCGGCACGGCGGCTCGGATTGAGCGCTTTCGGCTTGGCGTTCGCCCTGCATACGTTCGCGCTGCTACTGCGCTGGTATGTTTCGGGGCGCTGGCCGAACTCCAACATGTTCGAGGCGGTGACCACAGCCGCCTGGTTCGGCGGGTGCCTGGCCATCGTGCTGGAAGTGCTCGCCCGCCGGTCAGCGATGCGGAACCAGTTCGCCCTCGGCAGCGGCGTGGCGTCGATGATCGCGCTCATGTGCGTCCACTTCCTCCCCGTTCAGCTGAACCCCAACATCTCCAACAAGATGCCGGTGCTGCACGATGTCTGGCTCTACATCCACACCAACGTCATCATCTTCAGTTACATTCTGATTGCCATGGCCGCGGTGTCGGCGTTCTTGTATGTGGTATACCGCGTCGGCGGTGGCAAGGCCGATTACGTGCGCGTCGGCGGAGCCGGGGCGCTGATGCTCTCCAAACCTTCCGGCGAGTCGCATCTGAGTCAGACCGGATCATCTGCCGGACAAGTCTTCGATGGTGCGACGATGGTGTTGATGGAACTCGCCTTCGTCATGCTGTGGACGGGACTGGTGATGGGGGCGATCTGGGCCGATCACTCCTGGGGCCGGCCGTGGGGCTGGGACCCCAAGGAGGTCTTCGCGCTGAACACCTTCATCGTCCTCGCTCTGCTGGTGCACACTCGGCTGAAGGTCAAGGACAAGGGATTGTGGACGGCGATCCTGGCGCTGGGCGGGTTCACCGTCATGCTGTTCAACTGGATCTTCATCAATTTTGTGATCGTCGGCCTGCACAGCTACGCGTGATGGGACAGGCTTGAGGCTTGAACATGTTTCGCGGGATCACCATTCCCTGCCGCCAACTCGGGGTTTCTCACATCTCCAACAACTCGCCTTCGCGCAGGGATCTGATGTCGGTTGAGGATTGATCGAAGTCGTCGGGAAGGTGAATCAGTCTGATCTTCGCTCGAAGCTCATCAGGCAGAGCGTTCAGCGACTCGATTGGCGTGTGGGGCGGCCCAAGGTTGCACTCGTGCACGATGACGTCGGCCTGGCTGAGCCACTCGATGTGCGCCGCGTCGAACGGGGTATCGCTGGACCAGCCGAGCGTGGCCTGGTCGTCGCTGATGAGCAGGCCGATGGTCGGGATGGGATGGTTGGTGAACCGGCACCGCACGGTGAGCCCGGCGACGGCAGCCGGCGTTTGGGGTTCGAGCACCCGAACGTCAAAGTAGTTCTGGAGGGTACGTGGGGGGTTCGCGCTGCCGGCGGCGTCCATGGCCGGGGCCAGACGCTCCCACAAGCGGTCCGCGGCTCGGCGGCTGGTGTGGATTCTGGGGCGCGTAGGCGCCTCATCAGAAGCACGTTTCCTCTTGCGTGCGAAGCCGAACGATTCCAGGCCGTTGCAATGGTCGCCGTGCAGATGGGTAATGATGATGTCATCGATGGCGGACGCATCGACGCGCCAGCCGACACGCGCCGTCGCCTCGCGAATCGCCCGATGAATGAGGTCCGGGCAGTCCAGCAGCACAAAGCCATCCGGCCCATCGAGAAGCGCGCTGGAGCCGAAATGCAGCCGTGTGAAGGCGTCGCCAACGCCGAGTATTACCGCCCGCATGATTGAGCCCTCACTCCGGAATGTACGCACTCACCTTTGGAAAACCATTTCCCGCCCCGACGGGATCCAAACCGCAGATCGTCCACACTGTATGTTGCATATGGCAGACATGCGCGGTCTAATTGCTGGAGCCTGCCCAAGGCAAGGTGGCGGTGGGAGACGAATCCTTGAGGACTGTACGGCATCCTTCGCGTCAACTCCGGCTGATCATGGCACTTGTGTTCTGGGGCATGACGCCTGCGTTCGGCCAGCAAGA
>JADFIM010000080.1 GCA_022566725.1 Planctomycetota bacterium | reverse complement strand
GGCGCTTCAGCAACCGATCCAGGGGAACCCCCGACGCTGCGGTCATCTTCTCGTAAACATCGTGGAGCTGCTGGTGCAGCCGATGCAGGTGTGCAAAGGCTCCTTCTGCCGCGTCGCGCACGGTCTCGTTGGGGTCGAAGGCGGGGTCCTGGCGAAGGTAGCCGACCCCGGCCCCCCGCTGAAGCTGTACCGCCCCCGAATCGGGGCTGATCTCGCCGAGCATGACCCGCATCAGCGTGGTCTTGCCGCTCCCGTTTCGCCCGACCAGGCCGATCTTCTCCCCCGGCTCGATCGACGCCGCCACCCCGTCGAGCACGACCTGGCTGCCGTAGGCATGATGCACGTTGGAAAGTGTGATGAGCGCCATGATGGAGCCGGAGGGCTGTGCCCAAAGCAAAGGGCGATTCTAGCGCGACCGACGCGCCGTACACCGGGCTCCATCGGAAGCGTCACATCCCGCCTCCCCGGGATCATTCCATGATGGCCTGCTCGCCCGTGCTTTGCGAGTGTTGGCTTTGGTCCCGGCTTTGCCGGGGGATTCTTGTGGCTTTGATCCCGGATCTGCGACTTCGGGTTGAGTTTGTCCGGTCCGCGGCGACGTTATAGCATGGTGCTCAAGGTGCATTATGCGAGCGGTCGAACTGCGGGAACTGTTGGATCAGCGCCCCTTCGAGCCTATTCGGCTGCATATCAGCAGCGGACAGACCGTGGACATCAAGCACCCTGAGATGGCGTTCGTCACCCGCTCGCTGGTGTTCGTCGGCGTCACGGACTCGGATGACCGGGTGGCCGACTACGGTATCTTCTACAACCTGCTGCACGTGGTCAAGATCGAACCGCTCGACGGAACGACGCGATAGCGCCCGCGAACCAAGAGCGCAGGTAACCGGCGCCGAATACGGCCCGGCGATGGGCGACGGTTGTTTCGATCCGGAATAACCCCGCGGCAAAGCCGGTGGCTACGGGGCTACATTGGGCGGCGGTGATGGTCCAAGCCAAGCCAGGAACACGATCACCGGTTCAAAGTGCGTCTGTCCAGCCGTCGGATTCCCGGCACTCCCGGCGGGGAAAGCCTGCCGGACCAACTTTGCTGCCTTGATGCCTGGATGCCTTGGCGCCTCGTCGCCTCGGTGCCATACACTGGTGGCGTGAGCGGGAGCGATCTCGGCTACTGGCTGATGTGGCTGCTCGGCCTCGGGCTTCTGGGGCTGTGCATGGCGGTGACCTGGTGGGGGCTCTTCGGCGACCGGGCACGCGGTCGGCGGCGCTGCCCGCGCTGCTGGTACGACCTGTCCCATACGCAGGGGATGACCTGCCCGGAATGCGGCTTGACCGCTACACGTGAGCGCAGCCTGCATAAGACGCGCCGCCGCTGGGTCCCCGCTGGGGCCGCAGCGCTCGCCGCAGCATTGGGCTCGACCTGGACCATTGAGCAGGCTCAGCAGGGCGGATGGATGTCCCGGCTCCCGACGACGCTGATCCTTCGCTGCCTTCCGATAGCCGGCAGCGCCGACGGCGGCCTCATCTCCGAGCTCACCGGCCGAATGGCAAGCAAGCAACTGACCGAAGGCCAATGGCGCGCGCTCATCGGCCGGTCCATCAAGGGTGACTGGCGGGCCCGGCCGGTGACGGAGCGCTGGCAGGAAAAATACGGCGTCTTGCTGGGCCGTTGGAGAAACGTATTCCCGCCCCAGCTCGATCTGGACAATGCGCTGCTCGATTTGCCCGCGTGGGTGGACGTGCGAATCGGTCGGCCTTGGCCAAAGGACACACCCTTGTGCTTGGAATTGACCGTGCGGGACTGGTGGCCGTCGGGTACTTCGTTCCAGGTTCTACTGACGCCGAAGTGGAACGGGGCTGAACCGATCACCGTGGCTCGCCACCCCGCCCGCCGCCGGAGGGCGCGGCGGTTCCCGATCATCATCGACCCACCGCCGGAACGATCGCCGCTTCGCTTCGATGTCTCGGTCCAACGGCGCGGACCAGAGCCGGACGCCGCGTGGGAAGTGGTCCAGCGCCAGACGATCAGCGTGCCCATCGAAGTCAACGGCGAACTGACGGAAATGCTTCACCCCGTACGCGACGAGAAGCTCGATCAAGCGGTGATGGACGCGTTCGCCCACGGCGTGGTGAAATGGACCAGCGGGCGGTCACCGGTACGAGTGCGCTTCGACTATAGCCCGACGTTGGGCATCGCGTTCAACGACATTGCCATCGGGGCGAGCATTGAGCTTCTGTACGATGGCGCGCCGGCGCGACGCCTTGATATCTGGTGGTTGGCGGGCGAAGCCGCGGCCGGCCGCCGGGGCGTCAACTGGCTCGTCGTCCACGAAGATGTGCCGCTGCTGATGCAAGCGAACGAGACCGACGGTCGCTGGCAAATGCGCGTCCGCGGCGACCCGGCACTCGCGCTGCGAGCCGGTCCCGCATCGAAATACTGGGCAGGCCAATTCACCGTCCCGCTGGTCGTGAACGATCGTAACACGCCCGCGCCACCCAAGGATTGGTGGCTGGAATGAACCGCATGATCCGTCCGCATCCGTCCGCGAGCGAAGCGCCGGCGCAAGGCCGGCCGCGAAACACCTGCATCATTCAAGCGCGCGTGGCAGGCCCAGGCTTCGTCGCACTGTCGACAGCTGTCCGGCATGGAACCCTTCGTGCCAGGCGATGGAGCCCATCAGGGCGGCAAAGTTCGGCGCAAAGCTGCTCATCTCGTCCGGAAGCGGTGTGAGCAACTGCTGCTCATCCATCGACTGAAACCAATCAGCGAGCGCCGTTCGCGCCTTCTCCAGCCCTGCCTTCACTTCGTCCAGCGATGGATACTTCTGCGGATCATCGGTCGGCTCCGATCCCATGCCAAATAGTTCATTCCACGACTCCTCGATGACCGGATCGAGCTTGCCTAGCGAGGTCAGGAAGAAGTTGTCGGTGCAGGCCAGCTGCCCCAACACCCACAGCGCGTGGTTGGTGTTCGGCACCGGTTGGTGGGTGAGCTTGTCGGGCGGGATGTCTTGGACCAGCTTCAACGTGCTCCGCCGGGCCAGATCGAGCGTCGCCTTGCCGATCTCGAATGCACTGGAGACGGTCATGGATGTCATCTGAGAAACCTCCTTGATTCCTTGTGGTGGGGTCGGCCGCAATCATCCCCGGAGAGTGTAGCGTCTTTGTGGCCGATAGCCGCGGGCTGACAGCCTGCCAGCGAGTATCGTATTCTCGCGGATTCGCAAGCCCATCCCTCGCCCTGCCGGGCGAGGCTCCCCCCGGACTTGCCAGACGATCGTTTGACGGTGAAGATGCGCCCGAGTCGAACGCCCAGCGCGCAGCCTCATGCTAACAGAAATGACAATATGTAACGTTGGCCTCATCGGCCTGGGGGTGATGGGGCGGAACCTTGTGCTCAACCTGGCCGATCACGGCTATCGCGCGGCGGTGTACAACCGCACGGGCTCCGTGACGCAGCAGTTTCTCGCCGAGCACGGCGACGATCCCTTCCCCGATGACGGCGGGCTGATTGGCTGTGAGACACTGGAGGAGTTCGTCAGTGCGATCAAGCCGCCGAGGGTGATCGTGGTGCTGGTCAAGGCCGGGCCGGCGGTCGATGCGGTGTGCGAGCAGCTCATCGACGCGGGGATCAGGCCCCACGACATCATCGTCGATGGCGGCAACAGTCTGTGGACCGACACCATCCGAAGGGAGCGCGACTATCGCGGCCGGCTCACCTTCTTCGGCTCGGGCATCTCGGGCGGCGAAGTCGGGGCGAGGTTCGGCCCGTCGCTCATGCCCGGGGGGGATCAACAAGCATGGCAGCGGCTCAAGCCCATTTGGGAGTCGATCGCGGCGAAGGTCGATCCGCGAACCGGCCAGCCGCTGGAAGGTGGTGAACCGGGCAAGCCTGTTACAGGCGGCGAGCCATGCACGGCCTACCTCGGGCCCGACGGGGCGGGGCACTACGTCAAGATGGTCCATAACGGTATCGAGTACGCGGACATGCAATTGATCGCCGAGGCGTATAGCTTGCTTCGCATCTCGACGGCCCTCTCGCCGGCCGAGCTCGCTGAGGTGTTTGCTGAATGGAACCGGTGCGAGCTTGAAAGCTACTTGATTGAGATTACTGCGGACATTCTCAAGCAGGACGACCCCGTCACGGGCAAACCGCTTGTTGATGTCATCCTCGACCGGGCCGGGATGAAAGGCACGGGCACATGGACGGCGGTCAACGCCCTGGAGTTGGGGGTGCCGGCGATGAGCATCGCCGAGGCGGTCTTCGCCCGGAGCATGAGCGGGTTGAAAGACGAGCGTACGGCCGCATCCAGAGTGCTCGCAGGCCCTCATTCCCAGCCTCCCCAGAGCAAGGATGCATTCATCGAAGCGGTGCGCGATGCGTTGTACTGTTCGAAGATCTGCGCCTACGCCCAGGGGTTCGGGCTCATGCGAGCCGCGCAGGATGAGTATGACTGGCAGCTTGACTTCGGCGAGATCGCGCGAATCTGGCGGGGCGGGTGCATCATACGTGCGGCTTTCTTGCAGAAGATCACCGAGGCGTATGGGCGCGAGCCGAGCCTGGCGAACCTGCTGCTCGATGGGTATTTCAGTGAGGCGATCGCAAAGCGCCAAGCCGCCTGGCGCGAAGTCGTCTCGCAGGGGGCGCTGCGTGGCATCCCCACGCCGGCCTTCAGCTCCGCCCTGGCGTACTACGACAGCTACCGAAGTGAAACGCTGCCGGCGAATCTACTGCAAGCGCAGCGCGACTACTTCGGGGCCCATACCTATGAGCGGATGGATCAACCGGCCGGCAAACACTTCCACCTTGACTGGACCGACCCCAAGCGGCCACAGGTGAAGGCGTAGTCACAGCGATCACCGTGCGGGGGCAATCCCCGCGGCGAAACTCATCGCTCATCACTCATCACTCATCGTTACCATACGAATATGAACACTGAGAATCTTTGGGCGCCATGGCGAATGGCGTATCTGCGCGAGCTTCAGCGCAGGGCCGATGCGCTGGGGGAACCCGAGCTCGTCGCCGGGCCTTTCCTGACTGATTACTGGCAGAACCCTCAGGACGATGACGCGAACCATGTGATCTACCGCAACGAGCACGGTCTGATCCTGCTGAACCGCTACCCCTACGCGAGTGGGCATCTCCTGATGGCCTTGGGCGATCCGCGTCCGACCCTGTTGGACTATGAGCCCGATCAACGGGCGGAGCTCTGGAAGCTCTTGGAGCTGGGCACGGATCTGCTCCAACGATCGTTGCACCCACAGGGGATCAACATGGGGATCAATCAAGGCCGGGCGGCAGGCGCCGGCGTGCCCGAACACCTCCACGCCCACCTCGTGCCCAGGTGGCATGGCGATACAAACTTCATCACCGTCGTGGGCCAGATCCGCGTCATGCCTGAATCTCTGGAGGTGATGGCCGGACAGTTTCGCACGACGCTGGAGCAGATGCTGAAGAGGCGCCGTAGCGAATGATGTGCAGGCGCGACCCCGGTCACGAAACGATCAATTCCCCAACGAGAAAACCACGACGGCGCTGGGCCCCTTCGGGTCGCCCAGAGGGATGGCAACATCCCGCTGCACGGGTTTTGCTCGAACCCCAAGGCTAGGGGGGTTCGCCGTCTGTCGAGCCCGGTCTTCCACTCGAAGGAGGCTTGACCTTCGTCGCAGATCGGCGATCCCTTGGGATTGATTAGGCTCGAGCAAAACTGCCCGCGACAAAGAGCGATCCCGAGGGGGCCCAACGCCGTCACCCCCAGAGTACCACATCTTGCTTCACCGGTCGAGGTTTTTTCAGCTCCGAGAGGAATTTTCCGCTCCATTGAATCTTTTCATTGCATTGACACGAATAATGCGGCAAAGTAGATTCCAATCCGTCAACGCTTACGAACCGCTGACACATGAGGCATTATTCCATGAGGGTCTTTGCACGACTGTCTCTTGCGGGACTGATGATCGCTGCCGTGGCCGGCTGCCAGGTCAGCAACCCCGATGATGTGAGTTTCGATTCCATCCGGTACGATCCGAGCCCTGAGCTGCAGGGATTATTGGATCGACCTGTTGACGCCCAGCGCAACCTTGCGGTGACCAATAATCAGAACTGGCGGATGATGATGGACGATCTCGGGCGGATGTTGTACACGGATCATCCCAGCCGGCTGAGCCCCTACCCGATCACCTACACCAGCGGCAACCCTCGATGACCCTGGGCGAACGGCCGCCGTGCTCTTGATGTCGGACGCCCGGGTCGCGGCCGAGGTCCCCTCACAAGCAGGGTGAAGGTCTTCATCAAAGAGACTCGCCGCCGGGCCTTGACGAAACTATACTCAGCGGCTAATTCCACACCCGGCGGATTGTCGATCCGCTACGGGCGCGACGGCTGCAAGGTGAAACCGGCGCCTATTCACATTCCGCCGCCAGGGCTGTGCAGCCGCCGCCAGGGCCAGTCGAGCAGAGCGTCTCTCTATGGTTGATTACAATTTGATCGAAGAACTCGGCGTAAGCGATCTGGAAGTCGAAGAACTCATCCGCGAAGCGCTGGGCGAGCAGGCCGCCACCGGCAACATGGACGGCCTGCTGCAGCAAGACATCGAGAAATTTCAACGGGGCAACATCCTCAACGGCCGGGTCGTCGGCAAGGCTGGTGATGATGTGGTCATTGACGTCGGCCTGAAGTCTGAAGGCCTGATCAACAAGAGCGAGTTCGATAACTATGACGACCTGGCGATCGGGAGCGTCGTCGAGGTGCTTCTCGAGGAACTCGAAGACGAAACCGGCACGGTTCGACTTTCCAAGCGCAAGGCGGATCGCATCCGCGGATGGGAGAAGATTCTCGAGACAAAGAGCGAGGACGACGTCGTCGAAGGCAAATGCATGCGCAAGATCAAGGGGGGGCTTCTCGTCGATATCGGCGTGCCCGTCTTCCTGCCCGCGTCGCAGGTGGATATTCGCCGTCCAAGCGATATCGGCGCGTACATCGGCAAGACCATTCAAGCCGTGATCCTCAAGGTCGATGAAGAACGCCGCAACATCGTCATCAGCCGCCGGCGACTCATTGAAAAGCAAAGGGAGAAGGCGAAAGAGACGCTGTTGGCGACGATCAAGGTGGACGACCTCGTCAAAGGAGTCGTCACCAATACCGCCGATTTCGGCGCCTTTGTGGATCTCGGCGGGCTCGACGGGCTGCTGCACATCACCGACATGAGCTGGGGACGCATCAACCATCCCAGCGACATGCTCAGGATCGGCGACGAGATCGAGGTCAAGATCCTCACGATTGATAAGGAAAAGGAGAAAATCGCGCTCGGACTCAAGCAATTGCAGCCTTCGCCCTGGGAGACAATCGAGGAACGATATCCCATCTCCTGCCGAGTCAAAGGCCGCATCGTCAACCTTGTCTCCTACGGTGCGTTTGTGCAGCTTGAAGAGGGGATCGAAGGCCTGGTCCACATCTCCGAGATGTCATGGACCAGACGGATCAATCATCCCAGCGAACTGCTCAACGTGGAGGACGAGGTGGAGGTGGTCGTACTGGATATCAGCAAAGAAAAACATGAGATCTCGCTGGGCATCAAACAAACGGAGGTCAATCCCTGGGAGCTGGTCGCTGAGAAGTTCCCCCCCGGCACCATCATCGAAGGCACGATCCGCAACCTCGCCAACTACGGTGCGTTCGTCGAGATCGAACCCGGCATCGACGGATTGCTCCATGTCTCGGACATCTCGTGGACGGAGAAGATTTCGCATCCCAACGAGAAGTTCAAGAAGGGTGATCCCGTCAGGTGCGTGGTGCTGGATATCGACCAGGAGAAGCAGCGGGTCGGGCTGGGTGTCAAGCAGTTGACCGAAGACCCTTGGCTGCACGTCATCCCCGCGGCGTACAAACCCGGGATGGTCGTTCACGGAAAGGTAACGAAGATCACCAATTTCGGGGTGTTCGTCGAACTGGAGGACGGCCTGGAAGGGCTGCTGCACATCTCAGAGCTATCAGATCAGAAGGTCGAGAACCCACAGGACATCGTGACGGCCGGCGAGCAGCTCGATGTGAAGATCCTGCGTGTGGATGTCGAGGAGCGCAAGATCGGCCTCAGCCTCAAACGCGCCCAACTGAGCGACGAGGAGCCCGCCGATGAGAAGGGTGCTCCGGACGCGGCCAAGCCGATCAAAGGCGGCGTGGACGAGCATGGCGCTCTGGGAACGGACAAGATCGAGCTGTAGCAGGACCGCATCGGCCGGAGCGCGACAACATCTGCGCCCAATGAATGATGATCGGCTCTGAGGAGTTCATCCCCCGTGCATCGCGCGAATCTTGCGGCCTAACACAGGGTCGCAAACGTAAGCAAGGTGAGGATCACCATCCGCTTGCGGTTATCGGTCATGGTGATCAAACGTCTGAGCAGCATCGTTGCGAACTCCTTGGCTTCAGGTATGCGCAATGATGTGATTCAATCTGCGTGCCGAAATGGGCCAAATGTGCCACAGTGCGTTTTCGACATCGTGAACGGGGCCGATCGCAGCCCACGGCACGGCGCATCATTCCTGATGTCGTCCGCACGCAACGCCGGCCGTGGCGTCGCCGCCACACTCGGGCTGCTGGCGGCGATGGAATTTACGGCGTCGGCCGGCCCGGCAGCAACTTCCCAGGAACCCGCCGTTGCCCACGAGGGCGAGCCGGCGCTCTTGCCGGATGCGGGCGATGTTGTCACGGCCTATACCACCGCGCGACGGTGGATCAACGCGTTCGATCTGCCCGCGCCAACCGAGCCGACCGCTGGAGTCACGGTTCGCGGGGCCGAGGGGGTTTGTGTGATCCTTCGACACAACGGCCGGGTCGTGGGACGCGGCGCCGACAGCACCGCCGACGACCTGATGCTCCGCCGTGCCGTCGGGCGGGCGCTGGGCGAGGTGCTTGGCGATCCCGCCGTCGCCAACCTTCCACCGGCATTGACCGACGGGATCGGCCGGGCATTAACGCTTGAGCTGGAGGTTGCTGGCAGACCGCTCCCGCTGCTGGGGCGAACCTACCAGGAGATCGCCCATCAGCTGGCCCCCGGGCTCGACGGCGTGGCCATTCGTCGCGGCAAGACCCGGGCGATGCTGTTTCCAGCACAAATGCGGGCCAATAACACCGCCGACCGGGTCGAGCGGCTTCTCCCGTCCCTGGCAGTCGAACTCGGCCTGGCCTTGCTCCCGCTGCCCCAACTCGTGAAGCTCTACGACCTATCGATCTACCGATTCGCCACCACGCACTTGACTCAGGCGAGCCCGGATCAGCCGCCCTTCGAGACCTATCGAGGCGACACGGTCGTGCTCGAGGCGGACGTAACCCGCCAATCCATCGCGGCTCTCGCCGACGGAATCGCGGCCCATCTGATCGCCTCAATCTCGCCGCTGCCAGAACCGCTGGGCATCATGGGCACCTACCGGCCGACCGCCGATCGCTATGACCCACTGATTGCACCTCCGGTGGAGCAAGCGTTGGCTGCCCTGGCGCTCGGCCGGTATAGCCAGGCGCCCGATGTGGATCAACGCAAGGCGAGGCTCGCCGCCGACGCCAGCCACCAGATTCTTCGTCACCTTACGGAATTGGCCCCAAGCGAAGACGATCCGCTGACCAGCAGCGTCGCGTGCGCCGCCATTGTGTTCGCGGCACTTGAGACTGCCGGAGCCCGGGATGATCCCGACTGTCAGCGGCTTCTCGCCGCAGCGACGGTTCGTGTGCTGACTGCCCACACCCGCGTGAAGGGTCCTGTGGGCGATGACCAAGAGAGTGCGAACGTCCGACCCATCGGGCCGCACGGACGAGCCATGCTGTGCTCGGCTCTGAGCAGACTCCTTCGCGCCGAATCCGCCTCCATAGATCCCTCGTTGGTGCGCAGCGCCATCAACGCGGTCTGGGAATCAGTTCCGCAGCACCAGCAGGTGTCGCTGCTGCCGTGGCTGGGTTGGGCGGAGTCGGACTATGCCCTGGCTACGGGTCAGCCCATCGCCAACGCTGAGCGGTTGCAGGAGATTCGCGCGGTTCTCGATGCCAGCCGAATCCGCGACGGCCTCGGGGACCGGCCGGTCCCACCGGACCTCGCCGGCGGATTCGCATTGGCTACCGGTGGCCGGTTGATCGCCTCCGCCCAGTCGCTGAGGCCGGCGGCTTACCTGGCCGGTATGCTCCGCGACCCCCACCTCACCCCCCCCCGCGAGGCTCAGCTCGCCCTCGGCCGGCACCTCAAGGTCATGCGATTCATCATGCAGTTGGCGGTCCGTGAATCTTCCGCGTGGGCCTTCCGCAACCCTCCAAGAGCCCTTGGCGGCATCCGTGGGGCACCATGGGACAGCGACCAGCCCCCGGCCGCCCAGGCCCTGGGCCTGATCGGGGCCGCGGAGACCCTCATGAGCCTTGAGGCCTTGTCCCAGGCTCCCTGCAACCCCTGACAAGATCCCGGCGAAAAATGCTATGGGTTCTTGCCTCCAGCGAATATACTATTGGTCAATCCCGGTTTGACCGGCAGGTACTCGCCCAGCCGCCGGTCACCCAATGCGGAGATCATCGCCATGAGACCCACGGCCTTTGTCCTTGTCGGCGCTTGTCTGCTCGTCAGCTCGTCAGCGTTCGGCCAGAGTCTTTCCGATCGAATCAACCATGTGATGCAGCAACGGGCCCTGACCCAGGCTCGCCGCACCGG
>JADFIM010000079.1 GCA_022566725.1 Planctomycetota bacterium | reverse complement strand
GAGGTCGGTCATTGGAGTAGGGGTCGGGGAGAAGGGGTTAGGGGTCAGGAGTTAGGGGTTAGGAGTTAGGAGGAAGGGGTCAGGGGTTAGGAGTTAGGGGTTCGAGTGTCGTGTTGGGCGCTTCCGTCTCTTCGCTTGATGTCTTGGTGCCTTTCCGATGACCCGGGTCTTCCTCGTCCGCCGCGGTCCGCCGAGGCGGATCAGACCCGGCTTCGCTCGCTGCCTTGATGCCTCGATGCCTTGATGCCTTGCTCCTCAATAATTCTCAAACGCCAGCGACTCATCAAGCCGCGGGTCTCTTTCAGGAACGAGCGATCGGTTGCGCATGCTCCAGGCCGCCATCGCCACAAACACGCCGAGCACCCCCAGCAGGCACGTCAGGTCGAGCACACGCCAGTGCAGGTCATACTCCGGTAGATACGAGGCCTCGAACTCAGTGACCAGTTGGGAATACGTCGTCACCGACTGGATGAGCTCGTCCGGGATTGCCGGCATGACCAGCCAGTAGAGGTCGATGAAATGCACCCCAAGCATCCACGCGGCCCCGATCGCCAGCACGCCCTTCCAACGCTTGGGATACCTCGAGATCAGGATAAGGAATGGGCCGGCGAAATGCCCGAGGATCAGAAAGATACTCATGGTCTTCCACCCGCCGAGTTGGCGGATGACGAACCAGATCGTTTCTTCCTGAATGTTGGCATACCAGATCAGCATGTACTGGCTGTAGGCGATGTACGCCCAGAACACGACGCCGAAGGCGAACAGCAGCTTGCCCAGGTCGTGATAATGCTCGGTCGTGATGACATTGGTCAGTCGCCCGGACCGCTGCAAGAGATAGAGGATGATGATCATGGCCGCAAAGGCCCCGCAGGTGGAGGCCGCGAAGAAGTACACGCCGAACATCGTGCTGTACCACGCGAACTCCAGCGTCATGATCCAGTCCACCGCGGCGAAGGTCTGCGTGAAGGCATAAAGGATCATGCCGGGGGCGGCGACCGACTGCATGCGCGTCGTCGTCTGCGGGTCGCCGGTCGCGTCCTGCTGCACCGATCGGTTCACAAAGAACCTCGCCAGCCACGCCCAGACCCCAAAGTAGACCGCCGCTCGAATCGTCCAGAACCAGGGGGTGAGGAATGGCTCCTTGTGCTGGAAGAGCGCCCGCTCCGCCTCGGATAGTCTGCTGGGATCGGCCCAGTCGTAGAGGTGCCCGGTCCACACCGCCACCAGGATCGGGATGAACGGTATCCATAGCCATTTGAGATTGTCCGCCAGTCCCTCGGCGATGCGGCGCACCACCACGCTCCACCCGGCCCGGGTCAAATGCTGAAGCAGCACGAAGAACAGCCCGCCCAGCGACAGGCTCAGCACGAAGAAGAACGCCACCAGGTACGACCGAAGGAATCGCTCCAGACCCGCTTCGCCGGCCCAGCCGAGCACCACGCTGGCCACCAGCAATGCCAATCCACCCAAGCCCGCATAGCGACAGATCTTCGGGACCAGCTCGCCCAGATAGCGGTTCTCGTTGGTGATGTCGGCGGGTGTCACGGCCGATCATTCCTCATTTGGGCGGTGACCGATTGAAGCTGCACTCGCTGCGCGGGGAGCGCATCATCAGGTCGAGCGTTTTGGCTGCGTTGCAGCGCCCGGACATAAGCCACGATCGCCCAGCGGTCCGCCACCGGGATCTGCGGGCCGTACGCGGGCATGTTCCGAACCCCGTTGGAGATGGTATTGAAGTATTGGCCGACGGGCTGCTCGCGGATCTGCTGTTCGTGGACACTCTTGGGCTGCACCCACGTCGTCCCGTTGACGCCGAGATTCATCAGCACCATGGCCCGCTTGTTGACCATGCCGTCACCGTACCCAGCCAGACCGTGGCACGGCTGGCAGTAGATGTTGAAACGCTCCTGGCCGCGCTGAAGCAGGTCCATGGTGAGGGCCACCTGCGGCGGGAAGGTCGCCGCCCATTGCCCGTTACTGATACCGCGATAATAGTGATCGTCCTCGTTCAGTCCCCCGCGGGCCACCGTTCCAGTGATCGGCGGCCGCATCGCCCGGCCGTCGGCGAACAGCGCATTCGCGTGCTGCGCCCGAAACTTCGGCTGGTTGTCCATGTCCTGAATCAGATGGATCCGCGGCTGCGACGAGTTGACCGCCCGCGCCCACGCGATCACCGCCGGCGGAATCATCGCCAGGAAAATCACCACAATTGTGCCGTAGATGAAAATCTTCGGCATCGATCAGGCCTCCAGCGCCTCGACGGCGGTCGCCCCCAGCGACTTGAGAAACTCTTGACTCTTGCGGCGGTAGAACAGCGGATCACGCGCCTCGATCACGATAAAGAACCGGTCGTCCGACGCGCGCAGGAACCGCTCATTCTTCAGACACGGGTGATACAGCCACGGCAGCTTGCTCAGCAACAGCATCATGGTCACGCAGCCGATCGCAGAGAACAGGACCGTCAACTCAAAGATGACGGGGATATTGGCCGGCAAACTCCACATCGGCTTACCGCTCACCAGGAAGTCGTACCCGGTGATCGGCACGATGAGCCAGGCATCGAGGTTCGTCGCGTTGGTGTACCACTGCAACACGACCCCCGTCACCGCCCCGGTGAGACCCGCTCCCATCACCAGCCAGGGCAGGATCGTCGGTCGAATACCCATCGCCTTGTCCAGCCCGTGCACCGGAAACGGGGTGTGGCAATCCCACCACTTGTAGCCCGCTTCACGAACGCGGTGGGCCGCGACCATGATCGCCGCCGGCGTCTCGAACTCAGCCAGCAGGCCGTACAGCTTGCCGATGACCTCGCCGGGCTCGCGTGGGATCGCCGGCTGGGCCGCGCTGGAGCGGTCTGTCGGCGCGGCGGTCGTCGTGGGATCGTTCATCGCCCGGCCTCCGACTCGCCCGGCTCGTGCCCCGCGTGACCATGCGGATTCGCCTGGGGCATAATGTGCTTCACCTCCGCCATCGCGATGATCGGCAAGTACCGGCAGAACAGCAGGAACAGCGTCATGAACAGGCCGAAGCTCCCCGCCAAGGTCAGCAGGTCCACCCACGTGGGCGTGAAGTAGCCCCAACTGCTAGGCAGGTAGTCCTGGGCCAGCGACGTCACGATGATCACGAACCGCTCAAACCACATGCCCAGGTTGACCAGCAAGCACACGATGAACATGACCGCGATCTTTCTCCGAGCCCATTGGAACCAGAAGATCTGCGGGATGACCACGTTGCAGGAGACCATGATCCAGTAGGCCCAGGCATACGGGCCGAACGCCCGGTTGGCGAACGCGAACCATTCATAGATCGATCCGCTGTACCAGGCCGTGAAGAACTCCATGAGGTAGGCGTAGCCGACCATCGACCCGGTCACCAGGATGATCTTGTTCATGTTCTCCAGGTGCCGCATGGTGATAAAGTCGCGCAAGCCCCAGAGTTGACGAGCTGGAATCGCGAGCGTCATCACCATGGCGAAGCCGCTGAAGATCGCCCCAGCTACAAAGTACGGCGGGAAGATCGTCGTATGCCAGCCGGGCACTTGTGCGACCGCGAAGTCGAACGACACAACGGAGTGGACCGAAAGCACCAGCGGCGTGGCCAGCGCCGCCAGAATCAGGTACGCCCGTTCATAGCGATGCCAATGGCGGACGCTGCCCCGCCAGCCCAGCGCGAAGATGCCGTAGGCCATCGCGCGGACCTTCGTCCTGGCCCGGTCGCGCAGCGTGGCCAGGTCCGGCAGCATGCCCACGTACCAAAAGAGAAGCGACACCGTGAAATAGGTCCCCACCGCGAACACGTCCCACAGCAGCGGGCTGCGGAACTGCGGCCACATCTCCATCTGGTTGGGAATCGGGAAGATCCAATAGGACACCCAGACCCGCCCAAGGTGGATGCCCGGGAACGTGCCGGCACAGATCACGGCGAAGATCGTCATCGCCTCGGCGAAGCGATTGATCGCGGTGCGCCACTTCTGGCGGAACAGAAAAAGGATGGCGGAGATCAGCGTGCCCGCGTGGCCGATCCCGATCCAGAACACGAAGTTGACGATGGGGAAGCCCCACATCACCGGGTTCTGGTTGCCCCACACCCCGACTCCGGTGGCGAAGAGGTACAGGATCATCACGCCGAAGATGCTGGCGAACGCCAGCGAAATGGCGAAGGCGATGTACCACGCACGGGGCGGCCGCCGGGCCTCGCTGATGCTACAAATCTTCTCCGTTACCGTCCCAAAGCGGTCATGGCCCAACACCAGCGGCGCTCGTCGCGTCGGATCATCGAACGTGTTGTCGATCACGAGCGTCGTCATCCGTGCGGCGGCGCCTCCACATGCGACGGCGAGCCCGCAGCCGGGGCCGGCGCCGGCGCGGGATTGCGCAGCTTGGCCAGGTACTTGGTTCGCGGCTTGGTGTTCAGTTCCTCCAGCATCTCGTAGGTCCGCGGATGCTTGTGAAGTGCCCCCACGCGGCTGGCGGGATCATTCAGATCACCGAACACGATCGCCTCGGCCGGGCAGGCCTGGGCGCACGCGGTGGTAATCTCGTCATCGGGAACGGTCACGCGCTCCGGGCGGTCTGCGGGCTTGGTCCGAACCCACTCATTCTTCGCCTTGATCTTGGCGGCGCTGATCCGCTGAATGCAATACGTGCACTTCTCCATCACCCCGCGGCTCCGCACCGTCACTTCCGGGTTGAACTGCATCTGCAACAGCGGATCAACCTCGCTCTGCGGCTTGGTGTAATAGCTTGGCTTGACGTGCATCAGCCCGCTCTCGCGGACCGGCACGCGCTTCTGATAGTCAAAGTAGTTGAATCGGCGAACCTTGTACGGGCAGTTGTTGGAGCAGTACCGCGTGCCGATGCAGCGGTTGTAGACCATCACGTTCAGGCCGTCCTTGTCGTGGATAGTTGCCGCCACGGGGCAGACCTGCTCGCACGGCGCGTTCTCGCAATGCATGCACGGCACCGGCTGCATGGCCACGGCCTGGGGCGTCTCCGGATCATTGCCCTTGAAATAACGGTCCACTCGAATCCAATGCATCTCCCGGCCGCGCTTCACCTGGTCCTTGCCGACGATGGGGATGTTGTTCTCAGCCTGACAGGCCACCACACACGCACTGCACCCGGTACAGGCGGTCAGATCAATCGACATCCCCCAGGCATACTCGGCGCCCTGAAGCGTCTTCTCCTCCCACAGCGAAAGCCGGTGGACGATGTGGGCCCGATGCTTGGCGAACTCGGGATGCTCCTTGTATTCGTCGAGATTCGCTTCGCGGAAGATCGTCGGCAAGCGCTCCTGCGTCCCCTTGCCGCCCATGGAGTCAACCGCGTGGTGCTCCTGGGTCTGGACCAACTCGTAGGAGCCGTCGATCCTTTGAATCGAGGCGCCGCTGGCGAAGCCCATGGAATCGGTGGTGCGCAGTGGATAGAAGTCGAAGCCTGCACCTTCGGCGATTCGGCCGATGCCCCGCCGGCCGTAGCCCAGCGCCAGGGTCACCGAGCCGGCATGTTGCCCCGGCATCACGCAGACCGCCGCCTCCACTTCCCGCGCCCCGTGACGCAGGCGAACCATGTCACCGGTATCCAGACCCAGACGCTTGGCCGCCGAGGGGCTCATCAACACCGCGTTGTCCCACGTCAGCTTGGTCAACGGATCGGGCAGCTCTTGCAGCCAGCCGTTGTTGGCGAACCGCCCGTCGTACACGCAAGTATCCTGGGCAAAGACCAGCTCGATGCTCTTGCCGTCAGCCGGCGACCAACCTGACCACAGCCGATCGACATGGCCGGGCAGGTCATCACGGCGGATCGTTGGTGATTGGCTGGTGTCGGCGCTGCCCGCAAGGAACCCATCATGCAGTGCCCGCCTCCATCCGCTTGAAGCGGAGCCCAAGTCGCTGACCCCGGTGGTCTGCGCGAAGGTCCGTCGGACGATGTCGTAGCCCTGGGTCAACTCGTCGCCAATGATGACCGCCAGCAGTTCAATTGGGCTGCGACCGCCGAACAGCGGCTCGATGAGCGGTTGTCCGAGGGTGATCGTGCCGTCGTAGGCCCGCGTGTCGCCCCACGACTCCAGATAATGCGCTCGCGGCAGGTGCCAGGTGCACTGCTTGGAGGTTTCATCCTCATATAGGCTCAGGTGGATGGTCGTCTTCACCGATTCGAGGCGCGTCGCGAAGTGCAGATCGGCCGGGGCGTTGTAGACCGGGTTTCCGCCGAGGATCACCAGCGTTTGGACCTTTCCCGCGGCCATGTCCTCGGCCAGCGAGGTGATTGAGGCGGCGTGCCCCGGCTGATCCGGCAGCGGCGTGTAACTGACGGTCTTGCCGACATTGCCGAGCTGTTCGTTGATCAGATGAACCAGCAGATGCACCTCAGCCGGCTGGCGCGGCCCGGCGATGATGATGCTCCGGCCGCGGTGCTCCGGTTTCGAAAGGTCGTCCGCTAATTCATCGAGCAGTTTGTCGACCTTTGAATCCGCCAGCGTGGTGCTGATCGAAGCACCAGTGAATTGGCGAAGCGCCTGGGACAACTTGGCGTTGCCTTGGCCCGCCAGCCGGTACGCGATACGGGCGGCGACCACCGCAACATCAGCCGACCGCACGGCGAGGCGATGATCGGCGTTCGCCCCGGTGAGGCTGTAGCCGCTCTCGAACACGTACAGCCGGTTCATGGACTTGTGACGGTTATCCGCCCGCCGGCCGCGAACGAACTCACGAGTGTTCTTGACCGCTGCGGGGTGGGCCAACAGAAAGTCCGAATCCAGCGAAACGATCACGTCGGCGCGATCGAACGCATGATGAGCGCGATACGGCGATCCGAACGCCAGGACCGAGCCGGCCAGCTCGTGATCGTTGTTGATCGGCTCGTACTCGTGCCACGTTGCCCGGGGAAACGCCTTGGACAGCCGGGCCTTCATGTCCCCGACGCTCGGCGAAGCGGTCGCTTCGCTGAGGATGTGCAGGCCGCCGCCGGCGGCGTTGCGCAGCGCGCTGAAGTGTGACTGCGCCCAACCTTCGAAGTCCCCCCAGGTGGACCGGTCGCCCCCGCGGTGCACGGATCGGCTGCGATCGGGATCGTACATCTCCAGCACGCTGGCCTGAGCCAGGGCATCGGTTGCCCCGCGATTGATCGGATGCTGCGGGTTGCCCTCGATCTTGACGGGCCGGCCGTCGTAGCTGGTGATCAATAGCCCGCTGCCAACGCCCGCCAGCTCCATGGATGTGGCGAAGAATTGCGTCGCGCCGGGCACCCGCCCCGGTGGGCGGTGGGCGAACGGGGCGATCTGTTCCTTGGGCCAACGTCGGCATCCGCTGAGCCCGAGTCCGGCCAAGGCCAGCGACGCCCCCATAATCCTGAGAAAATTACGGCGCTCCGACGAATCGAGCATCTCCGCGGCCCCGGCAGGAAACTCCCGGTGCAAGAACTCGCGGAACTGCGGCGTGTCCGCAAGCTCATCGAGGCTCCGCCAGTAGGTCTTGCCAGTTGGTTCCGCGGACGGCGGGTGATCTACCGATGGCATGTCGAGCAGTCCTGCGAGGGATTGAGGCGGTTGTGGGTACGCCAGAAGTCGTGGTATTCGCTCTCTGAGCCGTATCGTGCCAGCGCATCCGGCTGCTTGTCGAAGCTCCAGCCCAGATCAGTGACCAGCTTCGGATCGCGCAGATGCGTATCGGGATGACGGTGGCACGACAGACACCAGCCCATGCTGAGCTGCTCGTGCTGATACACGACCTCCATCCGGTCGATGCGCCCGTGGCACTCGACGCAACTCACGCCGCGGGTGACGTGGGCTGCGTGGTTGAAGTACACGAAGTCAGGCAGATCATGCACCCGGATCCACTCGACGGGCTGACCCGTCTCGTAACTGGCCCACAGCGGCTCGAGTTTGTCGCTCTCTTTATGAATCTGTGTATGGCAGTTGAAGCACGTCTGGGTGGGCGGAACCGCCGCCTTCGCCGCGTACTCCACGGTGTTGTGGCAGTACCGGCAGTCAATGCCCAGCTCGCCGGCGTGGATCTTGTGGCTGAACGGCACCGGTTGAACCGGTTGGTAGCCGACGTCGGTGGTCTGCGGGCTGAAGCCGTACGCCACGACCAAGGCGACATACAGCGGCACCACCGTGCCCAGCACACACAGCGCGGGTATCAGGGCGTTGCTCCATCTGGGGAACACGTAGTGATACCGGCCCATCATGCTGTGCCTTTTTTCACAAAGTCCAGCGAAGGATGGTAGTTTCGGCCCTGGCGCGTGTCAACACACGATCCCCCTCCAGAGAATTGGCCGTTCAGATCGCACCTGACCCGGCTGTCGCCCGACGGGCAGCCGGTCCAACGACCGCAACTCGACGACAAGTGATCTGGGGCTGAATCCGTGCATGCCATGGCCCGGCCGCCTCTTGGGTGCGCTGCGCGCTGCAAGACCCCTTGGAAGTTCATCGAGCGATCTCGTTCGACCCGACGATTGATGAGGCGCTGTTTGACGGCCTCGCTTGGGGCGGATCACGCCGCGAGTGTGCAACACAGGCTCCATCGGCTCAACCTCACCGCCCTGCTTGAGATTACCACCACACAATGCCGCAGCTTCGCCGCCGCCGGCGCCTACGTCTCCCCGGCCGGGCCGTCGGGTCCATACAGCTCGCGAAGCCGGCCAACGCCCGCGGTGCTGCCGATCACCGTCAGCCAGTCGCCTTCGCACACGACCGTCTCTCCCCTCGGCACGAGGGTCGCGCCCTTGCGGCGGATAATCGCCACCAGACAACCCTGCGGGATGTCGATCTCTCGAATCGCTCGGCCGATCAGCGCCTCGCTCTTTGCACCGGCCGCCACCAGCAGCGTGACAAATCGGTCGTCGCGCAGCAGAATCTCCTTGAGCGTGTGTTCGTCGGGAGCCGCACGCCACTGCGCCATAAAGCCCTCCTGCTCAACCCGCCCGGCAAGCTCCGCCAGAAGACGCAGGTGCTGACCCGGATCATTCTCCGGGCTGACGAGAAAGAAGATCGCGTAGGTCCGATCAGCCCGATGCAGCTCACCAAAGACATCCCCGGCCGAGATCGTAATCCCCTCGGAGCATCGCGCCAGCACCATGTGCGGAGCATCGGCGCCGGAGAGTCGCAGGTGCGGCAAGGCAACGCCGGAGGTCACCGGCGTCGCGCCTATTCGTGTGCCCTCAAGAAAGCCTTTTATCAACGTCTCGGACGTATAGGGCAACCGCTCGGCCAGCATCGCAGACGCCCGGGTGACAATCTGCTCGAACGTCTCGCCGGGCTGGGCATCAATCGCATGGGTGCGAGCGATCACCTCCTCGAACGGATCCTCCGCGCGCAGTCCCTTCTCCTTGAGGATGCTTCTCAGTTCGCGATCAAGGCCGGCGAATCGGCGGCGGCCCAGCCGCTCAAAGACGTGGAAGATCGCGCCGTGCCGCTCCACCCTCGGCCGGGCATACGTGTAATACCAACCGACGCCGACCGCGATCAGACTCGACGTAAAGAGGATCGGCAGCCAGCCCATCTCCACGATGATCCAGATCGGCGCGGCGATGCCGGCAATCTGCATCCACGGATAAAACGGAGACTTGAAGCCCGGATCGTACGACTCGATGTGACTCTCGCGCATCACGATCACCGCCAGACAGACCAGGCCGAAAATCAGTAATTGAAAGGCGCTGGCCAGCTTGACGATGGGAGTCGGATCAAGCAGCACGAGGAATGCGAGGATCGCCCCCACCGTGATGGCGATGGAAAACCTTGGCGTGCCGCGCTTGCCGAGCAGTTGAAAGATGCCGGGCACGAGATGGTCGCGGCTCATCGCCATCGGATACCGCGATGCGCTGAGGATGCAGGCGTTGGCGACCGACGAGAACGCCAACAACGCCGCCACCGAAACCAGAACAACACCCCACTTGACCCCGAATGCCGCTGCCGTCATCTCCACCGGGGTGAATGTCTCGGCGAGCTTCTCCCAGCCGATGACGCCCACCATCACGCCGATACCCAACGCGTATACCAACACCGCTGTGCCCAACGCCAGGAAGATTCCTAACGGCAGGTTCCGCTGCGGGTTCTTCACCTCCTCCGCTACGCTGGCGATGTTCGTCACCCCCACGTAGCTGATGAACACCAGCCCGGCCGTCGAGACAATGGAGGTAAACCCCTTATCGAAGAAACCGCTGAAATGCTTGCGGTCCACCTCCATCGACCCCCGCGCGATGAACCAGGCGAGGATCGCCAGGAGTCCCACGACCAGCACCATCTGGAAGCCGCCGACCTTCTTCGCCCCCAGCAGGTTCAGGAGCCCGAAACCGATCGCCAATGCGACCGCGATCGTCGTATACAACCACTTGGCCTGCTCTGCATCCTGTCCAAGGATCAGCGCGACATACGCGCCGAGACCGACCAGCGCGAACGCCGCTTTGAGCACCAGCGCCAGCCACGTGCCGAACCCCCCGATGGTCCCCGCCAGCGGGCCGAGGCTGCGATCGAGGAAGTAATACACCCCGCCGGCCCGAGGCATGGCCGTCGCCAACTCGACAATGCTCAGCATCGCCGGCACCAGCAGCGCCGCCGCAATCATGTAACTCAGCACCACCGCGGGACCCGCTTGGGCCGCCGCCAGACCCGGCAGCAAGAAGAACCCCGCGCTCAGCGTTGTCCCCGTCGCGATCGCGTAGACGCCAAACAGCGAGAGCTCTTTCTTCAACCGCTTGGATTTGTGCAGAATGGCCATGACCTCCCA
>JADFIM010000078.1 GCA_022566725.1 Planctomycetota bacterium | reverse complement strand
GACGATGCGCCCGTAGCTGGCGTCGCGCATGCCGGGCGCGAGGGTCTGCACAAGAACATGGTTGCACAGGACGTGTTGGGTGAAGGCCCCGATGAGCTGGTCGGACGGAGCCTCGAAGACAGGTCCGGCCGGCGGCCCGCCGGTGTTGTTCAGCAGGATGTGGATCGGCCCGCTCGCCTCAACGTGACGGTTCGCCTTGTCGCGTACAACTTCCCAGTCGGAAAAGTCAGCGACGATCGAACCGTGCGACTGGCCGTGGTCGCTCGGCAACTCTTGGCGGACTTTGTTGAGCCCCGCTTCATTGCGGGCCATCAAGGTGACCTCGGCCCCGAGCCTGGCCAGCTCCATCGCGCAGGCCCGGCCGATGCCCTGCGTGCTGCCGCAGACGATCGCGTTCTTGCCTTGGAGCGTATCGGTCATCGTTTGGGCGTCATCATTCAGCGTTCTCGCAGCGGGGTGAGCCCACCGGCGAAACAGCGTATCATCTTCCGGCATGAGTCGATCACTTCCAACGGTGGTGGCGGTGAATATCTCGCCCGGCGGGATCCCCAAGCGGCCCACCGAGGTCGCCCAGGTCACCACCGACGGCCTCGTCGGCGACGGCCATGATCACGACAAACACAACACCCCCATGCAGGCGATCAGCCTCATTGACGCCCAGGCTCTTGACGACCTCCGCGACCAGGGCTTCGACGTCTTTCCCGGCGCGACCGGCGAAAACCTGACCGTTCGCGGCCTCAACGTTGACGCACTCCACATCGGTGATCGGCTGCAGTTCAACGATGGCGTGGAGCTACAGATCACCAAGGTGCGTAAGCCGTGCTACGTGCTGGACGCCATCAGTCCCCGGTTGCAACGTGCCATTGCAGGCCGATGCGGCTGCTACGCGAGGGTCATCACGACCGGCGAGATCCGCGCCGGCGAGACGATCCAAGTGCATCATGCAGTTCCCGATCAAGTGTGATGGCGGGCAGTGGCCGCACACCGGCGCCGTGCTGGCCGGCGGCCGAAGCCGGCGGATGGGCCGGCCGAAGCACGCGCTGCCGCTGCCCGATGGTCGCCCGATGATCGAAGCCGTCGCCGATGTCATGAAGCAGGTGTGCCAGCAGGTGGTTGTCGTCGGAAGCACCGACGCGCTGGCGACACTTCAGCATATCGACGATCTGCGATCGGGCCACGGACCGCTTGGCGGCATTGAGGCACTGCTGGCCAGCGGCGTGGATACGCAATACCTCGTCTGTCCTTGTGACGTGCCGCTGGTGACAAGCGAGTTGCTCGAGGCGCTGACTGTGCCTTCGTCCGCTGCGGCGACGGTCCTGCGGATTGATGGTCGTTCAGGAACCGAACCATTGCCTGCGCGAATCTCGACGGAGGTACTGCGTGCGGTACGAGCGCTGCTCGATGCGGATCAGCGCTCTGTGTCTCATCTGATGCAGTCCATTGAGATCGAAGCGATCGAGGTTCCGCAGGCGTGGTCAAGGTATTTGACCAATATCAACACGCCTCAGGAGTACGAGGTACTGGTTCAGCGCACCGCATCTCAATAGCCGCGCCTCGTCGAGCCGCAGCTAATGGACGGCCCGATCAGCGGGGCTCGTCTCGATCCTCACCACCGTATTCTTGAATGCCGGCGTGCGCGACCGGGGATCAGCCCGCTTGGGGATGATCGCGTTGGCCTCGGGGTAGTACATCACCGCATTGCCGGGCCGGATGTCGATTGAGCGCACGAGCAGATTCGCCAGTGCCCCGGTCTCACTGCGGACGGTCACTCGCTGGTCCACCGTCAGACCGAGGCGGGTAATGTCGTTCGGATGCAGCATGATGACGTCCCGCCGATCCTGACCGCGATAGATGTCGTGCTCCTCGTACACCACCGTGTTGAACTGCCCCTCGGAGCGCACGGTCATCAGTCGAAGCTCGCCATTGTCCGTGCCCGCAAGCGCCGGCAGATCGACCACGTGGAACTTCGCCCGGCCGGTGTCGGTGGGGAACTTCAGCTCGTGCAACGTTCGGCCGTCGATCTGGAACTCCTGCCGAGTGCGGTCGATAGCGCCGATCTTCTCGTAGCCGGGGATGATTTTGGCGATCGCCTCGCGGATACGGCCGTGGCGGCGCATGGATTCCCAGTCGATCGGCGTGGAATCACCGAGCACGCGCTGAGCGAGGTCGGCGATGACTTGCACTTCGCTGCGCGGGCCAACGTGGCGCGGGGTGCCGCCGTCGCTGAGCCGCACATAGTTGAACATCGATTCCTGGGTGGTGGCCTGGGGCTCCTCGTCTCGCGCAAGCACGGGCAGGATGATCGTTTCGCGCCCACGACCGTGCGCATGGCCGGTGTTCAACGTCGTGGACATGTACGCCACCAGGTCGATCTTGCTCATTGCACGGGCAGCGAAGGCCGAGTCCGGGTTCGAGCCGTACAGGTTGCCGCCCAGACAGGACGCAAAGCGAACCTTGCCCTCGTCGGCTTGTGCAATGCTACCGAGCGTGTCGAGGCCCGCCGACGTCGGCAGCGTGACGCCGAAAGTGCTCTCCAGCCGGTCGAAGACTGCTTGCTTGAGCTTCGGCACCACACCCATCGAGCCCATGCCCTGCACGTTGGAGTGCCCGCGCAACGGCAGCAGCCCGCAGCCGGCCCGACCGAGCATCCCGCGCATCATGGCCAGGTTCCCGATCATCTGCACGTTCCCAACACCGTGCTCATGATGGGTGATCCCCATCGCCCAGCAAAAGATGGTTCTCTTCGAGGCGGCATAGATCTCCGCGACGTGCTCGATCGTTTCGCGCCCTACGCCACAGCGCTTGACAACCTCTTCCCATCCCAGCGACTCGATGTGCCCTTGGAATGCGTCCCAGCCGTCGGTGTGGTTGGTCACGAACTGCTCATCCACCGCGCCGCGCTCAAGCACGGCCTTGGCCACGGCGGCGAGGAACGCGATGTCGCCGCCGATGTGAGGCTGAACGTACACGTCGGCGATCTTCGAGCCCAACAGCAGGCTGCGAACGTCCGATGGCACCTTGAACCGCACCAGCCCGATCTCGCGCAGCGGGTTGATGACGATGACCTTCCCGCCGCGGCGACGATGCTCGACGATCGTCCGCATCAGCCGGGGATGGTTCGATGCGGGGTTCGCCCCGATCAGGAACAGCAGGTCGCAGCGTTGGATGTCATCGAGCGCAACCGTCGCGGTGCCGGAGCCGGTGACGGTCGTCAATCCGACGCCTGAGGCCTGGTGGCAGAAGAACGAACAGTTGTTGATGTTGTTGGTGCCGTAGAGCCGGGCGAACAGTTGCAGCAGGAACCCCGCTTCGTTCGACGACCGGCCGCTGAAGTAGAAGAACGTTTCCTCGGGCGCCGTCTTCTTGAGTTTCGCGGCGATGCGGTCCAGCGCATCGTCCCAGGTGATGCAGCGGTAATGATTGTCGAGCGGTCCAGCGTACAGCGGCTCGGTCAATCGGCCTGACGCTTCGAGTTCGCGTGATGAGAGGCCCCGCAACTGTTCAAGGCTAAAATTATCGAAGAAGTGCGGCTGGATGCGGCCCTGCATGTCGGCGGCCATGGCCTGGATCGACTTCTTGCACACTTCGGGGAACCGCCCGGCCTCGTTGACCATTCCGCCGAGCTGCCCGCCCATGCCCAGCGCGCAGGTTTTACAAGTGTTCTTGGATCGCAGCGCCTTGTACATGCGCCACAGCCCCCCTGATTGCCGGGCCTTGCCCAGCGCATACCAGATCGCCGGCCAACCACCACCTGCTTTTGCCCTATGCATCATCGTGTCCCGCGCGGGTGCTCTTTGGTACGCGCAGAATACAATAGACGGCTCACAGGGTCACAGCCGTCCTAGCTTGAAGGACCGAGGAGTGCCGTCTCAGATTGCGGATTTCCCATTCCATGTGGACGGCGACAAAACAGCGGCTCAAAGCCATGAGAAAAAGGTTGAGATAAATGACGCCTCGCGCATGCGGCTACATGCTTGCTAAGCTTCGGAAGGCGAGCAAGTTGCTCCCGAGCATTCACGAGCAGGAAGAGGCATTGCGCCGCACGGTCCTGTGCTTAGTGGCCTACTCACTGGGTATCACACGCGACGCCTTGGGCGCGCACCAACAACCCATCGCAGGCTGGCTCTTGCTTAGAACCGCCTGGCACAATACCGGTTACCTTGCATGGCTACTGCACGCTCCGGGCAATACCTCGACCAGGGTGAAGCAATTTTGGGACGACTATGATATCCGTGCCAAAACGACTCTCATCGATGAGCTGACGAGGATCCTTGGCCAATCTGGCGCTGACGCGCTCATCGCCAATGCCGGACAAGACAAACGGCGTATCGAGCGCAAGGCACAGGAGGCGCAGTCACGCGTCGCGAGCGGCGGACCACGCAGCGACTGGGGCAATCTTCGCGTAGACGACCTCCGCAAAGCTATCCAGGTAGGTGTGCAAGAGGGCGGCAATCGATGCTCTGACCCAAAGGCAAGACAGGAATTGACCAAGTTGATAGTCCAGGCTGATATCGCACGTACTTGGGGAGACGATCTGGCCCACCCAAATCCGTTCGCAATACTTGACCGCCTCGGTCTTGTGGACGTGCACACAGCTACCATCCGCATAGGTGTGGATTCCGTCAAATTGGAGGAGGACTGGAAACTCCGGGTTACCTGCCTATCAGGACTGTTACTGCTTCAGGCTGCAATCATCGCAGGCTATTGTGATGAAGCCATCCCGTTGGAACGGATAATCTCCGTTGTGAACCGACACGCTCAACGGTCAAAGAATCAATGCAGCCCTTCATAATGTTGCCTGAATGCACGCCCACGCTTGCTCGACGTGGCGGCGCTGGGTGTGCGTTTGGCCGACGCAGAAGCGCAGGGTCAGCATGTCATCGAGCCGGGTGTGGGTTAGAAACAACTTGCCAGAACGATTCACTCGGTCCATGATTTTCTGATTGATCTCATCCCCACCTCGGTGGCGGAAACACACCAGGTTCAAGGGCGGCTTGACCGCCAGCTCGAAACGCTCATCCGCTTGCACCCATGATGCGAACTCCTGGGCGAGCTTCACGTGCTCGCGGATGTGATGTTGCAGGCCAACGATGCCGTAGTGGCGGATGACGAACCAGAGTTTCAGCGCCCGGAACCGCCGGCCGAGCGGGATGTGCCAGTCGCGATAATCGAACACCTCTCCGCCCCCGGAGCCGCCGGCCGGGTTCTTCAAATACTCAGGCTGAACGCTGAGCGTGTTGATGAGTGCGGCTCGGTCGGCGACCCAGAAGCAATCGCAGTCGAAGTTGGTGAACATCCACTTGTGCGGGTTGAAGCAGTAGCTGTCGGCGAGCTGGAGCCCGTCGTGGATGAAGCGGAACTCCGGGCACAGCGCGGCGGTCCCGCTCATGGCCGCATCGACGTGCAGCCAGACCCCATGCCGCTGACATATCTCGCCGATGCGGCGCAGGGGATCGATCGCGTTGGACGAGGTTGTGCCGACCGTCGCGCAGACGAAGCACGGTATTCGCCCGGCCGCTTTGTCTTCTTTGATCGCCGCCTCCAGGGCGTCCGGCCGCATCGCGTACTGCTCATCCACCTCGATCAAACGCAGATTCTCGCGCCCCAGGCCGGCAATCTTTACCGATTTCTCAACTGATGAATGGGCCTGATTCGAGGCATACGCAATCAACGGTCGATCAACTCCCCTTTGGTTGCTCGTGAAGTCCGTCGCCCGCTCGCGCGCTGTGAGCAGGGCGCAAAGGGTTGCGCTGGAGGCGGTATCCTGGATAACCCCTCCGCCGGCTGTGGTGGATTTGAAATGCTGGGGCAGCTCCAGCATGTCCACCAGCCAGTCCAGCACGTGGGTTTCCAGTTCCGTGCACGCCGGACTCGTCGCCCAGAGCATCCCCTGTATGCCGAGACCTGCAGAGAGCAGCTCGCCCAGGATCGACGGGCCGGAGGCGTTGGCGGGAAAGAACCCGAAGAAGCTCGGCGACTGCCAGTGGGTGATCCCCGGGAGAATGATCTCGTCCAGGTCGCGCATCATCGCTTCGAACGGTTCGCCTTTGACCGGTGGCGAAGCCGGCAAGCGGCGGCGAATCTCACCCGGCTTGACCTGCGAAAGCACCGGGTATTGCTCAATCTGCTGCATGTAACGGGCGATCCAATCCACGACCGCCCGGCCGTGGCGGCGGAACTGATCCGGCGTCATGTGATAAGTTGTCTCGTCGTTCATCTGGGCATCGTATCGCCGGGTCGGAGGATCATTGCGTATGGCCGAGACCACGATGAATTTGACCGCTCAGCAGCATCTGCAATGTGGCAAGGCCCTGTTCAACTTCACTTGGACGCTGCTGGAGAAAGCGGACCGGACGGAGGATGAGTCGGAGGTGATGGTGAAGGCGGCCCATGCGTCGGCTCTGCACTGGCTGCAGGTGGGCAAGCCGGTGAACTTCGCCCGCAGCGAATGGCAGATTTCACGCGTCTATGGGGTCCTGAATCGCGCTGAGGGGGCGCTGCATCATGGCCAGCGGTGTCTACAAATCTGCGAGGATCACGGCGTTGGTGATTTCGATCTAGCCTTCGCGTATGAAGCGCTGGCTCGGGCCCACGCCGTGGCGGGGAATCGTGCAGAGATCAAGCGGTTTCTCGATGGGGCCCGCGAAGCCGGCACGCGAATCGCCGATGCCCACGACCGAGAACATCTGTTCAATGATCTGCACACCGTGCCGGGATACGAGGAGGCGTAGCGAACTCCGGATCCTTGAATCTCCCGATCACTACTGTTGGATGACTCAATGAGATGATGAGCCGGCCGCTGCGCGTACTGATCGACCCATCAAAGGACTGACGTGGCGCTGGCCGCAAGCGGCCTCACCGCGACGGCTGGCAATGCAAGTCTGCGCTCGACCGCGTCCGCCAGCGCCTCGGCGTGGAGCTGGTCGTCGCAGAGCACGAAGATGCTTGAACCGCTGCCGGCCACGTGGGCCCGACGTTCGGCCAGATCGGTCAGTCGGGCCAGATGATCCTGAAGTTGCGGTGCGATGCGAATGGCTGCGCGGCCAAGATCGTTGAAGATCGCATCCGGGCGCAACGGCCCATTCATGCTGGCCAGCGCCCGCACCGCGTCCGGGCGCAACGGTCCCGGCCCGACCTCGTCAAACATGTCGTAGACCCGGCCGGTAGGGCAGGAGGCTTCGGGAAAGACGATCACAGCGCTCAGGTTCGGCACGGTCTCTTGCGATTCGATCTGCTCGCCGAGGCCTTCGATGATGGCGCTTCCGCCTGCTACAAAGAAGGGCACATCAGAACCAAGCCCCCAACTGATCTGCCGCATGTCATCGAGGGACACGCCAAGGTCGAACAATTCGTTGACGGCTCGGAGCATAGCGGCCGCGTTGGAAGAGCCGCCCCCGAGTCCACCGCCGACGGGAATGCGCTTTTGCAGTTTCAATTGCAACGGGAGCCGCCGGCCCACATGGTTCTCCAAAGCCAGATGAGCCCGCACCGCCAGGTCGCGGGTGATCGGCCAGTCGATATCGCTTGGGCGCTTGGCGTCTTTGTGCCAGAGGATCGCGTAACGGGAGAGCCGGTCTTGCGGCAACCGGTCCACCATCAATTCGTCGCAGAGATCGATCGTCACCATCCAACTACAAATCGGATGCATCCCCCGACGATCCGTCGGGCCGACTGATAGGGCGAGGTTCAGCTTGGCGGGTGCTTGGACGCTGATGGACTCGAGCATGGAAGAATAATAATGATAGGGATAGAGCGGGGCGGATCGGCCGGTTGCCAGCCCCAGATCGGCTATGGCCAGGGGGCGGAGCCTTGCACATTCGGACCGGGCCAAAGTCACTGTCGCACATCGCCGATAACCCGGCAGGAGCCGCTGCGCAGCGACGCCGGCCACATTGAGGTCCACACATGGTTGAACGGGATCGTCGAGCCCACGAGCGGGTTGAGATGGCGCGTGCCTGCAAGCTATTCGTCGCGAAGACGGGCAAGTATCTGGCCGGGACCACGTGGAATCTGTCCGCCGCCGGTGCATTGCTGGAGGTCAAGGGGCCTGCCGATCTTCAACCAGGCGACCGCCTGTTCCTCGGCATCGCGCTGAAACGCCGCCAGGCCGTTGTGCTGGCCAATGAAATGCTCGATGCCCGGATCGTTCGTTCGCTTTGGATCACCGTCAATCGGGAGGTCTTCGGCGTGCAGTTCGTCAAGAGCTCCGCCGACTGGGCTGCGGCGCGACAAGCTGCGTGAATTGGCCCGACCAATGGGCGCCACAGAAAGGTGGGTCGGGATCGCCGAGCCGGGCATGGCCAAGTGCTGCCTTGCTGATTCGCCATTACTATGGATATGCTCGGCCGGTCGATCGCCAGCCGAATCATTGTGAGCCTGGTGAGGCGCCATGTCACAGTCCGCAGACAGACCACGTCGCCGGCGGAAGAAGGCCGTGGCCGTTCTCCTCGGCCTGGGGGGTGTGCTTGTGCTGCTCGTTGCGGTGGGCCCGACGCTTGTCAGTTGGGGGCTGGGCCACGGTCTCATCCAGCGGGCGCTGCAGCAGCGGATCAACGGCACCGTTGCCTTTGACAGGCTCACGCTGGCGTGGTTCGGGTCGCAGGCCGTCGAAGGGTTCTCGATTACCGATGCCGGCGGCGAAGAGGTTGTGCGGCTCGATGTCCGGGCGAGCGCTGGGCTGTTCGGCCTGCTGACGCGACGTCTGGATGCGGTTGAGATCGACCTTTCGGGCACCCTGAGCGGCGAGCTGCGCGAGGATGGTTCGACCAGCTTCAAAGATCTGCTCGTCGGCAGTGATTCCGATGCCCCTGACAAGACTCGACGCGGGCCGGACCAGAAGAAGCCGATCACGCTGCCAGGCCTGCCCGCAACAACACTGCGGATCAACGGCCTGACGGTGCGGCTGCGCGACGCCGCTTCGCAGCGAACGCTTGTATTTGACGACCTCACCGGCGAACTGGCCTACCGCGGCCCAGATCAAGTCACGCTGGATGTTCATAGCAAGGCGTCCGGCGGAGACCTTGCGGGAACGCTCGATGTGGCGGGCGAGATCACGCGGTTGTTCGACAGCGACGGCGTCTTGACGCTCCCTCGCGCATCGGGGCGGATCGATATCCAGCTGAGCAATCTGCCGGCACCGGCCAATGATCAGGCAACGGCCCTGCGCTCGTTGAAGATTCTCGCAACCAGCGACAGCCTGGCCGAGGGCATCAACGTGTCGGTCACCGGCGAGGTGATCGTGCCCGGGGCAGCCGAGGCGGAGCTGATCGAGCTGGACGGTACACTGGGCGGACTTCTCAACGAGCAAGGGGCGTTTGCGGCCGACCTGGCGGGGCTTGATATCACGGCCAGCGCCCATGGCGTGCCCACGCGCGTGGTTGATGCGTTCGCTGGGCTGGGGGGGATGCTGGTAGCGGCGGTGGGGCCGCGGATGGACGCCCAGGCCTCGGCCAACGGGTTCTCGCGGACCACCGGCACGCTGGAGGCCCGTGTTGACACGGCGCACGGTTGGCTGCAAGGTCACGTCAAGGGTCGCGACAACGCTCTGCGGATCACCAACGCCGCACCAATTCACGCGGAGCTTGAGATCACGCCGGCGCTACGCGATCGCCTGTTATACAAGATTCACCCCGTCCTGGCGGACATCCGCAGCACCGAGCAGCCCCTGCGCGCCACGATGAGCGATGGGACCATCCCGCTGGATGGCGATGTCAGTCGGCTCAACGCCGATCTCGAGATCACGATCGGCGCCGTCGAGCTCGACAGCGGCTCGGTGACGTTGGCGCTGTTGACGTTATTCAACTCGGCCAACGCCCGGACCATTCCCGGCCGGATCGACCCGATCGTCGCCAGGATTCGCAATGGAATCGTCACCTACGAGCGGTTCACGGTGAAGATCGATCAGTACACGCTCGTCTACTCCGGCCGAATCGATCTGAACACGCGGACCGTGGATCTGAGAACCGAGATTCCGCTTCAAGCCCTGGCGATGAGCTTCAAGGAGCTGCAAGGATACGCGGACAATATCGTCGTCCCGCTCGTCACCCGAGGCCGGTTCGGCAAGCTCAAGACCGAGCTCGATCCGGATTTCGATCTGGCCAAGGCTGCCTTGGAGTCAGGCGTCCGCGGACTGCTCAACGACGCCCTGAAGGACACCGGCCTCCCACTGGGCGACCTGCTCGACGAGATTCTCAAGAAGAAAAGGGATCGGAGGGAGCCTTAGCGGTTCTCAATCTTCCAACAGGTCGATCGAGATATCCGATCCATGCACGGCCACTTCAAGCGTGTAATACTCCCACGAACCGGCGACCTTCTCAGCTTGCACGTAGAGTGATCCCGATCCCTTTTGGCCGGAAATGGGAATCACGATGTCCGCGTATCCGGACGTGGGGTTGACTTCCATATTGCCGGTGAAGATCAATCCATCCTCGATGCGATTGCCCAGTTGCTCAATCACCGCTGGATTCGTTTGCGCTTCGAACATGGCCGTCTCATACACCTGCGTGCTCTTCATCAAGCCGAAGACGAGCGCGAAGATGGCAAAGAGAAACCCGACGCCGCCTAACACAACTACGACGGAACCGACCGGAACAAACCAGCGCCAATTGCGGCTCCACCATCCGCGAGGGGGTTGTTGTGCATGATCCGCTTGATACTGCGTTTGATTGAACGGTTGTTGCTGCGTGTGCTGTTCGTACATGGCGTGCCCCCTCTGGCAAGTTCACAACTACATTTGCGACCTCTTCATATCGGCGCAGCGATCACCTAAATGCACGTCCGAGAATGATCGTACGTCACCCCCTTCTTGCC
>JADFIM010000077.1 GCA_022566725.1 Planctomycetota bacterium | reverse complement strand
GTCTATGCCCTCGACGGCAACGTCCTGTATCAAATCTGGCACGACGGAGCAATCAACAATATGCACTGGGTTGCATCTCCAAGGGTATTGGTCTTTGTCGCGTCAAACAGTGAGGAATACTGGTCCCTGCGTGGTCAACATGGTCTCCGAAGGCACCACCCTATGGTAGTTTTCGCCGCCCGGCCGACGCTCGGCCACATTGGACAAGAGATCGTCACCACCACGTCTGGAGGCGATATGACGACCCTCGCCTTTTATAAGTGCCTTCTCCCGGCACGTGCTGTCGACTTGATTGCGAAGTGGCACCTTCACAAATCTTCGACTGGCGAGGACGGTTCCCGCTTCGTTCGCCTGGGTCTGATCTTGTTGAACACGCCGGGGGCGCAAGTCAGTTGGTTGATCGATGAGACCGGCCTCGAAGTTCCGAACAGTCGCCGGACAAATGACGCCTGGGAGCTGGAGACAAACCCGCCCGATCCCGAGCTGTTCTACCTCGGCGACCTGCCGCCGATCATTTCGACACCCGAGTGAGCTGGGGTGTGTCGGCTCAGCGAGCCGGCCCGTGTCGGGCCGGTGGACGTGCAGATATACCTTGAATGCGATCCCACAACGACGCTGGGCGTCCACCGGGCTGATCCGCCGCAGGCGGACCCGGCTCGCTGAAGACCGAAAATCGACCACCTCTCTGCTAGATCGCATAGCGGCCTCCGTATTTGGGGATGGACGGGAGTATTCCCGCCCTGAACGAGCCCCCTTACCTATCAGGAGGATCCGCCATGCGTCTTCAGTTACGAACCATTGTCGGATTTGTTGCGGCTGGAAGTATTCTGTCCGCGACCGCGAATGCGGCCGTGATCAACGTCCCAGCGGACTTCGCCACCATTGACGCTGCCATCAACGTCGCCGCCTGCGGCGACGAGATTGTCGTGGCGCCCGGCACATACAACGAGCCGATCAATTTCATGGGGAAGGCGATCACGCTCCGCAGTTCCGACGGGCCGGACGTTACGACGATCGACGGCACAGCTCTGAATGTGCCCGTAGTGAGATGCGTCAACGGCGAGGGACCCAGCACCGTCCTTCGCGGCTTTAGCATCACCGGTGCGGACATCAAGAATGGAGGCGCCCCCCGCGGAATGCTCAATCTCAACAGCAGCCCGACCATCAGCCACTGCATCTTTCATCACAACCTCGGGGGCGACGGCGCTGGAATGTTGAATGATAACAGCAATCCTTGGATCGAGAATTGCACATTCAGCGATAACAGTGTGACCGTCGGTATCGCGAGGCATGGCGCTGGCATGGAGAACGGCAACAACAGCAACCCCACGGTGATCTCCTGTACGTTCAGTGGAAATATTGTGAGCGGTGGTGGCAGCAACATCGGCGGTGGGATGACGAATCTTGGGGGTAGCAATCCCCTGGTGACGAACTGCACGTTTAGGGACAACATCGCCGATGAGGGCGCTGCGATGTGGAACTCTCCGACTAGCCTGCCAACTGTCGCCGCCTCCTCGTTTTGTCAGAATCTACCAGACGACGATATCTTCGGACGTTGGACCGACGGAGGTGGGAATGTGTTTGGGATGTGTCGGTCCGCCGACCTGACTGGGCCGGATGGCGTGCCGGACGGGTGCGTGGATTCGGCCGATCTGACCCTGCTGCTGGGCGCGTGGTGCTCGGTCGCGGGCGGCAACCCGTGCGGCACCTGCTTCCCGTAAGAGCCAACGGAGGCGCCCACGGCCGGGAGGCCGTGGGCTTTGGGTCTGTGTTGCCGGGGGTATCGGGAGTGCAGGAAGACCGCGACCAATGGTCGCGGCTTTACAGGTGATGGAACGCACACGCGTTGCGTGCGATCCCACAACGACGCCGGGCGTCCACCGGGCTGATCCGCCACAGGCGGACCCGGCTCACTTGTGCGACACGGCCGGGCACGGTGGTTGACACAGCCCGGCCGGCGGCGCGGTATCCTGTACCCATGCCCGCCAAGAAGCTCAAGCAGTTCCTGGACGGCCACAAGGTCAAGTACCTGGCGATCAGTCATTCGCCGGTCTACACGGCCCAGGAGATCGCGGCGTCGGCCCACGTGCCGGGCAAGGAGCTGGCGAAGACGGTCATCGTGAAGGTGGACGGCCGGATGGCCATGGCCGTGCTGCCCGCGACGCGTCAGGTCGATTTCAAGCTGCTCAAGAAAGCGCTTGGGGCCAAGAAAGTCGAGCTTGCGTCGGAGGGGGAGTTCGCCGACCGCTTCCCCGAGTGCGAGCCGGGGGCGATGCCGCCGTTCGGCAATCTCTACGACATGGAGGTCTACGTCGCCGAGCCCCTCGCTGAGGACGAGGAGATCGCCTTCAACGCCGGCAGCCACACGGAGCTGATACGGCTCCCGTACGCGGACTTCGAACGGCTGGCCAAGCCCAAGGTGCTGCGGTTCACCGAGAGCTAAGGGAAGAAGGCACCAAGGCACCAAGGCATGGAGGCACTTAGCCCGGCGTGAATACACGCCGGGCCGAATGCCCCCGGTGTGTTCACCGCAGAAGAAGCCCCCGGTGTGTTCACCGGGGGCTAAATATATGTTGACCGTGCGTGCGCTTAGGCGAATCGTTCTTGGAGGCGATTGAGCAACGTCTCGAACACCGAATCGGGGTCGTTGCGACTGTCGATAACCAAATGACGCTGCGGGGCGTCTTTCGCTTGCTGGAGATAACCCTTTCGCACCCGTTGCTGGTACTCAGCTCCACGGAGCTCCAGTCGATCAGAGAAAAGAGTCGGTCCGAAGACTTTGATGTATCGATGGTCTTTCGCGCTACCCACTAGTCGTCGCGCGGCAGTCGTTTCATCGACATCGAAGATGACGGTAAGGTCCGGCCAGCTCGATTGCACGGCTATGCGGCCTACGGCCAGGATCTCTTCGGGGCTCAGCCCGCCGGCGGCGCCTTGATAGGCCAGGGTGGAGCTGATGAACCGATCGGCCAGCACCAGCTCGCCGCGCTGTAGCGCCGGGGCGATGGTCTGCTCGACCAACTGGGCACGGCTGGCCATGTACAGCATCATTTCGCAGCGAACGCTCATCTCGGGGCTTGCGGGGTCGAGCAGGATGCGGCGAATCTGCTCGCCGAACGCGGTCCCGCCCGGCTCGCGGACCTCGCACACCCCAAGACCGGCTTGGCGGCAATGCTCGGCAAACCGATCGAACTGGGTGGTCTTGCCCGACCCATCCGGCCCGTCAAAGACAAGGAACTTGCCGCGAAGTTGGGTGATCCACCGGCTCATCGCAGCGACTATGCACACTACGTGACCGCTTGGCAAGGTCGCGTAGCCTCAAGCGTCAAGCCTTGGGTATATGATTGTGACGGCATGCGAATCGAGGTTCGAGACGCGTCGCGGCGGAGGATCGGCAGGATCGAGGTTGACCCGGCCCGGCGTCCCACCCGCGTGAACATCGAGGGCGCGGACCGCGAGGTATTCCTCGATTGGGACAGGGCCTTGGATGATGCGAGGCATCTGCGCCGCTGTGTGGTCTGCGGATGCAGCGAGCTGTTTCGAGCCAAGGCGTTCCCGCAGGTCACCAGCTTCGTGGTGGTGCTGGCCTTCGCCGGTGCGGTCGTCGGTGCGTTGGGATACGCGACCACGCCCCCGATCCTGGTGGCAATGGTTGTCGTGCTGGCAGCGGACGTGGTGATCCTCTTGCTGGCCAGGCAGCGGCTGGTCTGTCACCGTTGCCGATCGAGCTATCACGGGCTGCCGGTTGCACGGTACCATCGGGCATGGGACCGGGCCGTGGCCGAGCGCCATTCGCCGGCGGCGCAGCCCGCGCCGCTTCGGAGCAGCCCACGCATAAGGACCTGGCTGAAGCGCATCACGCAGGAACGTACCACCGCATGAGCCGCCAACGGACGCTGGTGCTGCTGGGCGGTGGCGGGCATGGGGCAGTCGTCGCCGAGGCCGCCCGTGCGGGCGGATGGTCGGTCGTCGGCTTTCTCGATGATGACGAGCACCATCCCCGGGCCGAGCCGGTCAACCTCAAGCATCTAGGCGCGATCGAAGATCTCGCCAATGTGTTGGCGTCGCTGCCCAAGGGGACGGTCGCTTACGCCGCGGTGGGCGATCCGGCGGTTCGACGCCGATGGCTGGATGATGTGAATGAGACAGAAGCGCCGGCGATCATCCACCCAAGCGCGGTGGTTTCACAATCAGCGGCCATTATCGAGGGAGCCTTCATCGGCCCAGGGGCGATCGTCAACGCCCGAGCCGTCATCGAGCGCGGCGTGATCGTCAATAGTGGAGCGGTCATCGAACATGACTGCGTGCTGGAAGCGTTCTGCCACGTGGCCCCCGGAGCTGTATTGGGAGGCCGGGTGACGGTCGGGCGAGACGCGCTGGTGGGTCTGAACGCGACGGTCCTGCCGGGCGTGCGGATCGGCGCGGCCGCCACGCTTGGGGCGGGGGCCGTGGCGGTCTCGGATATTCCCGAGGCTGCCACCGCTGTGGGCGTCCCGGCGAGGACACTCGTCTTTGGCGCTTCATCAGCCCAAGACCCGGCCTGAAATGGTCGATTATGACAACATGAGAGGGTCGGGGACCATCATGTCAGCGTTGGCGGCGCTGGCGCTGCTGACCGGCTGCGAACCGCCGGACGTCTCAATCAAGCAGACGCCGGTCCGCGTTACCAGCGAAACGGTGGGCATCGGCCGGCCCGCTCATGCCGGCGACCGGGTGACCATCAATTATCGAATCACGCTTCCTGACGGCCGGGAAGTCCTCCGTGACCGGGACTACCGTTTCGAGCTAGGCAGCGCAACGGTGATTACGGCGATCGACGAAGCGGTCGAAGGCATGCGCAAACGCGGCCGGCGCACCGTGGAGTCCCCGCCGAACAAACATTGGGGCCGGGCGGGATACGGCAACGGAGCCATCCCGCCCAACGTGACGCTGACGATCAACATCGAGCTGGTGGCAATCGATTAGCCGAAGGGTAGGACAGCCCACAGCACAAGCTTCGAGACCATCAGCAACCCGACCACGGCGAGCACGGTCACCCCAAGCACCGTCGCGGCGTCGCGAACGCTCAAGCGAAACATAGCCATCGCCAGACCGATGAACGCAACCGCCTGAGAAGCAAGCTCGAACGTCCATTCCCACGCCGCGCTTTCCACGTTCACGAACCTCAGCAGAGCGATCGCGGCGACGATACCCAGCATCCGCGCGGCGGCCAGCTTCACATCGCCCAGCGGCCTCTGGAGAATAGTGGCAACGACGAAGAGGCCGCCAAGCCCGGCGAATGTCACTACAGCCGTGCTCGCCGCCACATTGAGCAGCCCCATCAACTGCATGCCGACGCCAACGGCCTCGCCGTCGGCAAACAATCCTCCCGCCGCTGAAAGATAGCCGATCGAGAGGATCAGCAGGCTGGCAATCGCCACCGCGCCCGGCAGCCACAACTCGCCACGGCCCGGCGGACTGATCGGCGGGGCCTCTTCGTCCTCTTGCTCATCTTGCTCGTCTTGCTCCACCTTGGCCGCTTCGCCGGTGACGGTCTTGATGACCTTGAGCGTCTTGAGGTCAAACCCGCAGCGAAGACATAACAGGGTGTCGGTGGCCGCCATTGACGCTCCGCAGTTGGGGCATGTGTCCAGGGCCTTGACGGACGACTGGGTCTGCCCGGCCGAAGACTCGGCCTCGCCCCCCGGCGGGTTCTTCTCGGGCGGCGCCTCCGGCTCAAGCGCCAGGGGCTGAGCATCATCGCCGCGTTCGACCTTCAGGGAATGGGCCTGTTGAAGCGAGTCCTGTGACGCTGCCAGCGACGCTTCCTTTGGGTCAACCGGGTACGGCTTGGGTTGCTCGCTGTCTTGGCTGGTCATCATCGTTAGCTCCGAGTACGGCCCCGCGCCGGTGATCCAGCAGGCCCGACCGCCGCACCGCCTGATGGGCCTCGACCCCTCATCCTACCTGCACCGCCTATCACGACACGGTGATCGTACCCATACATCGACCACCTGGTAGCCGGTCATGCGGATTGGGTCAGGTCCTCCAATTGCGAGGCGGTCTTGTCCGATCAGACCATCGCTGATAAAACACACACGATCTTAAGGCTGCGTCCGTTCGTACAGGAAACGCTGCGATGACGATCTCCCGCCTCTCTTTGGCCATCGCCGCGAGCGTCATGGGAACGCTTTTCGGCTGTCACCCCACCGGCCCGGCGTCGATCCGGGCCGGCCGAGCTGACTACAACATCGCCGTCCAGCAGACCAATGACCAGCAACTGCTGTTGAACCTGGTGCGCCTGAAATACCGCGACACGCCGTTCTTCCTTGAGACGGCCAGCATCGCCACCAGCTTCACGTTCGAGGCGTCCGGTTCGTCCTCGGCGGCACTGCTGCCGTCGCAGGCCGACACCTTCGGCCTGAGCGGCAAACTCGCATACACCGAGAAGCCCACCATCACCTACCTCCCGCTGCGGGGAGAGAAGTTCGTCACGCAACTGCTGTCGCCGGTCGAGCTGCAAACGCTGCTGTTGCTGTACCACTCCGGCTGGTCGATGGATCGGCTGATGCGCGTGATCGTCCAAGAGATCAACGGCATCCCCAACGCCCCGACCGCCTCGGGTCCCACGCCGACGCAGGCGCCCAAGTACAAACGTTTCCGAAAGGTCACCGCACTGATGCGCGAGCTACAGCTTGATCGCATCCTGACGCTCGGCGCCGCCGGCGAGGGTGAAGACGCCCGAATCGAAATCCGCATTGCGCCCGAGGCCCAGGCCGACGGTCGCGTCCAACGGTTGATCCGCGAGCTGAATTTGGACCCGGCCGCGTCGCGCTTCACCCTCACCCGGGCTGTTGCCGGAGGAGGTGGGGATCAGATCGCTCTGGTCACCCGTTCCCTGATGGCGTCGCTGTTCTACCTCTCACAAGGCGTGGAGGTCCCCGCCCGTGACCGCGCGGCCGGCCGCGTCACCGTCACTCGCGATGCCTCCGGCGAGGTTTTCGACTGGAAGAGCGTCACCGGCGATCTGCTGCGCGTCCGCTCGTCGGAGCCTCGCCCAGAGGGAGCCTACACTTCCGTGCGGTACCGCGGGGCGTGGTTCTACATTGACGACAGTGACCTGGACTCCAAGTCCACCTTCTCGCTGCTTACGCAACTGCTCGCATTGCAGTCGGGCGAGATAAAACCCCAGATCCCGCTGCTGACGCTGCCGGTCAGCCGCTGATGGCCGGGCAACCTGCTCACTCCGGCCGGGGGGGGAACCTTCACCGGCCAATGGGTTTGATCGGAACCGCCGCGGGAGATTGCCGAAACGTATCAGGAGGAGAGAAGAGAGAGTCCCTCGACCGGTCCCTGGCCAGGGCCGGTCTTTTTTTGCGTTTCCAGCCTGCCCAGATAGGCTCTGGGGATGATCAGCACGCTTGGCCTGGTCATCAGCCGGGTTTTCCGCCGGACCTGCCCCGATCCGTTCATTCTCGCCATCGCTCTGACGCTGCTGACAGGGGTGTTGGTGATGGCCTTTGGGGGATCGACGCTGAGTGATGGCACGGCCGTCGGCGGCACGTTGTTCGATTCGATCCGGTTCTGGCAGGACGGCTTCTGGGAGCTGTTGACCTTCTCGATGCAGATGTGCCTGATTCTGATCACCGGCCATGCGCTGGCTTCGAGCCCGCCGCTGGCATGGGCCATCAGGAAGCTGGCTGGACTGCCTCGGTCCGCACTCGGCGCGACGGCGCTCGTCGCCTCGGTGGCCATGCTGCTGGGGGTTATCAACTGGGGCCTGGGGTTGATCGCCGGGGCGCTGATCGCCCGCCAGGTCGGCAAGAGCCTCAACGACCGCAATGTCCCGCACCACTATCCGCTGCTGGCGGCGGCCGGCTATCTCGGGCTGCTCGTGTGGCATGGCGGATTCTCCGGCTCCGCGCCGCTGAAGGTGACCAACGCCGGCGAGGTCCAGGAGATCTTCCAAGGAATCAAGATCGACTTTGAAACCATCCCCTTTGACCACACCATACTCTCGGGAATGAACCTGCTGATCACCGGCGGGCTCATCCTTGTCGCCCTGGTCACGATCGTGATGCTGGTTCCACGCGATGAACAATCCATGCAGGGCTACGGTGAATTCGAGGTCGAAGAACTCCATACGCCCGCAAGACAGCCGTTGCGAACGCTGCCCGATTGGCTGGAGGCGACGCCGATCTTTTCAGTTCTGTTGGCCGTGCCGATGCTGATCTGGCTGGCCGATCTGTTTGTGATCGGGGATGACTGGCCGATCATCGCGGAAACCCGATCGTGGAAGCAAATGACGCCCAACGATGTCAACCTCCTATTCCTCGCGCTTGGCTTGCTGATGCACGGCACGCCCCGGCGGTACGTCGGAGCCGTCAACGACGCGGTCCGCGGCTGCTCGGGGATCATCCTGCAATTCCCGCTGTACGCCGGCATCATGGGGATGATGAAATACAGCCATCTGACGGAGCTGTTCGCCCAGAACATCGCCAGCGTCAGCAACGAAACGACCTTGCCGGTGACGACCTTTCTCAGCGCGGGCGTCGTGAACTTGTTCGTGCCGTCCGGCGGCGGCCAATGGGCCGTCCAGGGCCCCATCGCCATGCAGGCGGCAAGTGAGATCGGCGTGAGCTATCCGAAGATGCTCATGGCCGTCGCCTACGGCGATCAGCTCACCAACATGCTCCAGCCGTTCTGGGCCCTGCCGCTGTTGGGGATCACCGGCGTCAAGGCCCGCGACATCGTCGGCTACACCACGGTCGTCATGATCTTCGCCGCGATATGGATAACGCTGGGGCTGCTGCTGTTTTGATCGATCTCCCGGCAGAGCCGGGGGCTGAGGGAATGGTTGAAACGATTGTCCAACTGAACGTTGATGGCGCGATTGCGAACGTCGCGCTGAATGATCCCGATCACCGCAACGCGCTGGGGATTGCCATGTTTGACGCCCTTGATGAGGCGCTGGGCGCGATCAAGGCCAACGACGATGTGCACGTCGTGCTGATTCACGGCCGAGGAAAGGTCTTCTGCGCCGGGTTTGATCTGGCGGCGGCGGTTGAGGACGCCTCGCTCATGGGCACGTTCATCCAGCGCCTCAGTGTGCTGATACGCTCGCTGCGCCGGCTACCGCAGGTCGTGGTGGCGGCGGTGCACGGGGCGGCCATCGCCGGTGGCTGCGCGCTGGTCTCAGCTTGCGATCTCGTGGTCGTCTCGGCGACCGCAAAGCTGGGCTATCCGGTCCATCGAATCGGCGTTTCCCCGGCGGTGACGATCCCCACATTGCAGCAGGCGATCGGACCAGGCGCAGCGCGCACGCTGCTGATGAGTGATGAGCTCATCGACGCCTCGACGGCGTATCGAATCGGGCTTGCCAGCCGTCTCAGCCGTGATGACAAGTCTGTACTGGACGATGCGATGACCCTGTGCGAAACTATCGCCCGCCACGGCCCGCACGCTCTGCGCACCACGAAAGCTTGGCTGAACGAGCTGGACGGTTCGCTCGATGACGAGCGGTTTGAGCGCCCCGCGGAATCCTCCGCTCAGATCGCCACCCTCGACGAAGCGCACATGATGCTGGATGCCTATTGGCAAGGCCGCCCCCGAGCATAACGCAACCGCGGCACCGATGAATCGAATCCACCCGGCTTGGGACCCACTTGGCCGATGCATCAACATGGCATATCGCCGGCGTTGTGCAGCGGATGTATCTTGCGGCCCATGGTTGTTCGGATGATCCGCAACAAGCTGCGCTTGATCCGCTACTACTCTGCCGATCGACCGCGGTCGGTGTGGGGCCGGGCCACGAATATCGCCTTCGCGGCGGCGCTTGCGCTCACCGCCCCAGCGGTGTGGCTGGTGGACCGAGCTTACGTATTGCGGGTGTCGCAACTACATATCTCGGGCAGGCTGAACGAATCCGCTGACGGGACTGTCTGGGGCGGGGTTGTCCCGGACGTCGGTCTGCGGAGCCCAGTGGGAGATGACTCGGTGATGTCCGGCATGTTTCAGCTCGCCATCGGGACCGAGCACCACGGTTGGCCGTTTGAGTCTTCACGGCGCCATCCGCGGGCGCAACTTGGCCTCGATCTGTTCGCACGTGGCGAGCCCCAAGCGGATGTTGACCTGCCGGCCGGTTCACCCCTTCGCGCCGCGATTGAATTGGCTCTATTGGAAGCTGGGCACGATGAAGCGGTCGCCTTGTGGCAAGGAGAGCTCCCTGCGGTGTCGCACCGGCTCTCGGCCTGGCTGGCCAATGGGGTCGTGTGGTACCTTCTTCTTTCCTACACGGCATGGTTGGGAATCTCCTTCTCGCGCTTTACCTCGCGGGTTGTGCAGGTGGGCCGTCACGCCCGGCAACAACAGCGCCACCGCGAAGGCCGCTGCGTCGCCTGCGGATATGACCTTCGAGCAAGCGAGTTCAGCGAACGGTGCCCGGAATGCGGGACGCTCGCGGAGTAGTTGCCGGCGCTTGGTTGCTGGTTCCTGGTACATTGCCCGCATGGCGGATATTGTGCTGACGAACGTCACCGATGGCATCGCAACTGTCACGATGAATCGGCCGGGCGCGCGTAATGCGCTGTCGCTTGACCTCATCGACGCGCTGGCGGAGGCGATCGAGGCCGTGGAACGCGATGCGACCGTGCGGGCGCTGATCCTGGCCGGGGCGGGCAAAGCTTTCTGCGCCGGGATGGATCTCAAAGGCGTCATGGCGGATGCAGAGGGAATGCGCCGCATGCTTCAGAACTTTTCGCGCGTGATGCGGCGAATCCGTCGGCTGCCCATTCCCACCATTGCAAGAGTCCAAGGGGCGGCAATCGGCGGGGGATGCG
>JADFIM010000076.1 GCA_022566725.1 Planctomycetota bacterium | reverse complement strand
CGGGGACCCCACCGCGACACCGCTGCCGTTGGCCGCCGCCCGCCTCACGCAGCAGCAGGACCTCTGGGCGGTTGACCCGGCGGTAACTGTGGATGACTCCTGGCACGGGGCCTGTGTGGTAGCCCGCGCTGATGGATATTTGGTTGGGCTACTCTTGGTGGAAAAGGGAACGGTGAAAGTCGCCCTGTTGCCGCATCCCGACTCCATCGAGGCGCGGTGAGAGATCGGTGACTTGAGATCGTCATCGAGCCATCCCTGGGCTTCGGCCGTGTTGGGACGTTGGGAGGTCTGGCCAAAAGGAAAACCCCCGGCCGATGAGGCCGGGGGTGGGGTTTCATGTGGTAGGCGGCGGCCCGTCGCTTATGGCCCGCAGGTGCCGCAGGGGTTGCCGATGGCCGAGCACCAATCGCCAAGCAGCTTCGTCAGGTCGTTCGAGTCGCAACACCCATCGGGCAGCGGGCTCCCGCCCGGGCCGGCGATGTCCGCCACGGCGAAGCCCGGCAGGCAGCCCTCGCAGGGCGGGTCTACGTCGCCGGGCGGGTCTGGGTCGTCGCCCGCTGGTGAGCACCAGAAACCCAGCAGAATCGTGAGGTCCTTTGAATCAGTGCATCCGTCACCGTTGAGGTCGGAGGAGCGGGGCGTTTCACAAATGCCGCCGACGCACACGTCGTCGGGTGGGCACTGGACATCCTCCGGGCAGTTGCTGCAGTCCTCGCCGGGATCGACGGCGCCGTTGCCGCACAGCCGCTCGCAGATACCGGCAATGCACTCGTCGCCGGGCGAGCAGGGGACGTCCGCCGGGCAAGTCGCGCAATCTTCGCCGGGATCGACCACCCCGTTGCCACACAGCGGCTCGCAGATGCCGGCGATGCACTCGGTGCCGGGCGGGCATTGGACATCCTCCGGGCAATTGCTGCAGTCCTCGCCGGGATCGGGCACCCCGTTGCCGCACAATGGCTGGCAGACGCCGACGATGCACTCGGTGCCGGGCGGGCACTGGACGTCCGCCGGGCAATTGCTGCAATCCTCACCGGGATCGACCACCCCGTTGCCGCACAGCCGCTCGCAGATACCGGCAATGCACTCGTCGCCGGGCGGGCATTGAACATCCGCCGGGCAATTACTGCAATCCTCACCGGGATCGACCACACCGTTGCCGCACAGGCGCTCGCAGATGCCGGCGATACACTCGTCGCCGGGCGGGCATTGGACATCCGCCGGGCAGTTCTGGCAGTCCTCGCCCGGATCCGCCACACCGTTGCCGCAGCAGGGCGTGATCGGCGTGTTGACACATACGCCCGCGTCGCAGGAATCCAATGTGCAGGGGTCGCCGTCGTCGCAGTCGCCGTCGGACGCACATTCGCGGCAGGGGGTACCGCAATCCGTCCCATCACCCTGGTAGACTCCGCCGGCGCCGGTACACGCCGCCTCCGAGACCCCATCATCGCAGTTCGGGCCGGGGAAGAGGCAGCACGCGCCGGTGGCGGGTTGCCCTTCCAGGTGGAGCACTCCGCTGCCCGCGTCGGCCGTGTTGAAGCCGCCGACACGAATCTTGTAGCAGTTGCCCGCAGTGACGGGGATTTCGAGCGTGCTGTGGAAGCCGCCACCAGCTTCACCGCACGCATTCACCGGGTCCTCATCGTTGCATCCGAGGAAGGTTGCGTTCGAGGCCGGGCAGCCGCATGATTCGTAGGCGGCGATCCTCGTATTGTAGTTGGCCGAACCACCAAGCTGCTCGCAGGTGGTGATTTGTAAGGTGCCGGTGAAATCTGCGTTGTAGTTGTACCACACGTCGTTGTATACTTGCTCGTCGCCGAATGGCCCGCAGTCGCCGGGTGTCACCGCACCATCGGTCGTAGCGGCAATGGTGGTGAACGCTGTATTGCCCAGGTCGATGACGATACGACTCGCGCAGTCGTCGCTTGCGGGGGGCGGGGGGCACAGATTTTCGCGGGCCGCGACGAAACCGGGGTGGTCCACTCGCGTGGCGGCGCCGGGGCAGGGGCAGTGCGTGACAATGCCCAGGATTTCGCCGCTGCGGATGACACCGGAGCCCGAGCTACCGCAGGTGATATCCACGCTGTGCTCAAACCAGGTGCCCCTGATACCCTGCACTGAGCCGGTGGAGGTCTGCTGCCTTTGCGACAGGGTGCATTGGTTATCGATCCCGAAGCCCCAGACGCCGACGACCTGGCCTCCGAATGGCGGGGTGGAGGCGATCGGGCGGAGCAGCCCGTAGCGACCGAAGATCGTTTGACCGAGGTTGTTGGTGCCCGTGGTCAAGACGGACCAGTCGTCCCCGATTCCTCCGTTTTGGAAGAGGAAAGAGGTGATCGGGAACTGATCCGCGACCGGCGGATTGTTGGTGGAACAGTCGCCATTGGAGGCGGGCACGTTGAATTGGACCACGGTTGCTCCCCCCCCGGCCACGCAGTGACCGGCCGAAACGAGACAGCTCTGCTCATTCCACACCGAAGCGGAGCATCCGACGGGGAAGAGTCGGCCTGACCAGTTCTCATTCGAGATGACACGGTTGTCCGCCCCGCAGATGCCGCAAGGGAATGCACAGCCCTGGACCACCGGATGGACGGCCATTTCTCTGGCCACTTCCTCGATCACCAGCCGGTTCCGCGTGGACTTTGGCCCGGCGACCAGCTCAATGAAGACTGCGTCACCGTTGAAGTAGGCCGACGTATTACTCCACATCGCCAGCCCGCGTGCATCCAGCTCCTGAATCTCGTTATCCAGTTGGGAGGTGATACGAACAAAGCTGCCCGGCTCAAGTTCGACGTCGCCAAAGTACAATCTCAGCCACGCGGCACCATCCACCTGGACGAGGTGCTCGGAGACCACATTGGTGACCTCACCCCGGTTGGGCCGAAATCCGCTGTCGTAGTGATAGGGCTGGCGCTCCCCGACGGGGTAATCGAGCGTGGATTGGGCGAGCAGGGGCGTCGCCAGCGAACCGATGACAAGAACGCCCAAATAGGCAAACCAACGCATGATGGCCTCCTTCCTCAAGCCCAAACAACCAGACCTGAGCGCATCCCACGATCCTGATTCTACCACATTGCCACGCTGGTGCAAGACTCGCGTATCCCCCAACGGAAAGATTATAGGCCACGATCGCGCTGGAGCTCCCGCCGCGAGCCACAGATGCGGCCGGCACCCCATCTTCCCAACAGTCCCGATTCCATCGGGAGGGGCTACGGAATAACTGTCGCACGCCTGACCCGGAGGGCAGCAGCAACTAAGGCGAATCTCAGCGTCCGCATCACGGCGCCATGGCGGCGAGAGCGGCTTGGTGCTGCGATCGTGATCGCAAGGGATTTGCCCGCTGATGGCGGACCGGGTCGATGAATTGATCGCCACCGCCTTGTCCAGGGGCGCCCCGGCGCCTGCGGAAGCTCACCGCGGGTAGACTTGGCCCATGCACGCGATCCGGTCCACGACGATTATCTCAGTGCGTCGGGAGAGGCGGGTGGCCTTGGCCGGCGACGGCCAAGTGAGTATCGGCCAGACCATCGCGAAAGCCGATGCGGTGAAGGTGCGGATGCTCGATGATGTCGGCGCCGAGGCCGCGGGTGTGCTGGTGGGATTCGCCGGCTCCGCCGCCGATTCGTTTGCCCTGTTGGAGCGATTCGAGGCCAAGCTCAAGGAATCGCCGACCAACCTCATGCGGGCCGCCATTGAGCTGGCCAAGCTCTGGCGCACCGATCGAGTCCTGCGCCGACTGGAATCGCTGTTGATCGTGGCAGACAGCGCGACAACGCTGATGATCTCCGGGCAGGGCGACGTGATCGAGCCGTCGGACGGCGTGTGCACCATCGGCTCCGGGGGGCCGTACGCACTGGCCGCAGCACGGGCCTTATTGCGGCACACTGACCTTTCGCCGGCTGCGCTGTGCCGCGAAGCTCTGCTTACGGCCGGGGAAATCTGTGTCTTTTCAAACACGGCAGTTACAGTCGTCGAGCTCGGCTCCGACGAGGGCGCCCCAGCGCGAGAGCCGGCGTCGCCGAGTGAGAATGGCTAGGCGTGGGTGGTCGGCGGTCTCGGCGCAAATCATCGCACCAGCGGCCGGGTCTGGTGATCATCACCGCTGCCGGTCTGGGCGTCGCCGTTGCTTGCCTGGCCAGGATTGGCGGTCCCCCACGAATCGGCATCGACTCCCTCTGGCTCCATCAACACCTCGATGAAGTTCGCGTGTTGCTGGCCTCTGCGGCGCTGGCCGTCCTGGCGTCACTTGCCACGCTCGTGCTGCACCGTAGGCTGACGGCCGTGGTCGGTTTGTGGCTCGTTGCGGCGGCAACGTCGGCAGCGTTCTTTCCGGATCGAGTGGAAACGATTTATCGGGTCCTTGTCTGGTATGCCCGGTAATGGCCCCGAGTCGAACCGGCCGTTCAATCACACCCAATCATGCGTCGATGGGTACGTCTATGGGCGCGTGGTTTTCGAGAATAAGGCGCACGCTGGCAGGCGAGCCGACGCCCGGCCAGGAGGTCCGTCGGGCCCTTCTTGTCGCGCAGCGCGCCGGCAACCGGCTGGAATTGGAGCCGGCGACCCTGGCCACTGAGGACGCCACGCCGATGGTGGCCCGCATCGAGCAGGTCCGAGCGGGTGATTTCATCATCAGCCAGCCGTCCATCGGCGCGTTCACGCATCCATTGGCAACCGGAGAGCAGCTACGACTGAGCTTCGTCGGCCAAAATGGACGCGTCAGCGGTCTGAGCAGATCCCTCGGACGAATCAAGATCGCCTCAGGCGGAACTGGCATGATCTACGGCTATCGACTAGCGCTGCCCGAAGCGCTGCGCGAGACTGATGAGCGGAGGTTCGAACGAATGACCGTCGGCTTCGACCTGGCCCCGGAGGCCCGGCTGTACAGCCACGATGGCGCGCAGGCGGCACGCGGCATTGTTCAGGACCTGAGCCGTGGCGGCATGCAAATCCGCTGTCACGAAGGCAGCCCCCGGTTCGCTGTTGGCCAGCGCGTCACGCTGGACGTGCTGTTGCCTCAGCCGGTCGGAGAGGTAGAGGCGATGGCCACCATAGTCCGGCTTGGGACCGGCCCACACTCGCGACAACAGATCATCGGCGTCGAGTTCGAGAAGGAAGTACAGGGGCTCAGCGAACTGATTAGCGAAGTGAAGACCAGACGCGCCCGGCGCCAGCGCACCGGATAGCCGCCGATGACAAAGGATATGAATCCGGCTCCATCGGGAAGTCTGAGGCCGGAGTCATTCGCCACGTTCGGCAGCCTCGTCGCGGCACCCGGTCTGGTGGTATGCCAAACGGCGATCTGCGTAGCTTTCGGGCGAGTCCTGTATGCCAGGCTGCTCATTACGCTGCCACTGGCGATGCAGCTGATGTAGGAACGGCACGCACCAGTGGCATCCGGTTCCTGCTCCCAGGCACTCGCTGAGTTGTGACGGCACCGCCGGACGCTCTCGGTTCATGTAGTTGACCAGTTTGCGAAGACTGACACGATGGCACAAGCAAACATGGTCGTCCGGCTGCATGGCGAATCATAGCTCTCGGGGGTCAGCGGTTCGCATTCAGGTTCTTCATCGGGATGGTCGGCGGTCGCAGCGCTGCCGCTGGCAAGCAGACAGCTGGTCGCTGCAAGCTGAGAGCCTTGCTCACACCCAGACCTGGCAGATCAAGTGCGGCTCCTTGAGTTTGGCGGTCAGGATCCCCACGGTCAAGTTGACCAGTTTCACCTCATATTGCGGATGAGCGTCCAACCATTCGTTGACGCACTGATCCATATACGCCAAGGCGTCATCCGTGAGCTTGCTGTGAAAGGTTCGAACGTGGATGGCGCCCTGCCCGGTCGTGTTGGGGGTGCGGGTCCACGTGTCCTCATGGCGATGCTCTTTGCCGAAGGCCGTAATCTTTCTCGAACCCACGGCGTGCCCAACGCCCTCGGCGATAGGCAACGGCTCGGAATCAGACTCCCCGGGGACTGATGCCTCGCGCTGGGGCTTCCGAACACCGGGCCCGATGCTCGGCTCAGTGTGCTGGATTCGCCTGGAGGACCTTTCATCCCGGTCGGTCGAGTTGGTGGCCATGTTCGTTTCCTTTGCCTGGTCGTTGCGGCCGGTCTCAGTGCGGCCCGGGCCTCACGGTCTTCCCACCGCAACACGTCGTCCCAACAGCCTAGACTCGCTACCCACCCCGAAACAACCAATCGCCGGCAAGTTCTCCGTCCCGACGAAGTCGGGAGAGATCAGCGGTCTTGGGGTTCCGTGGGGCTGTTGGAGTCCCTTGATGTGCAAACGATGGTCCATTCATCTGGGCCCTTCCGTTCCATCCTCAGCCGCTGATACTGCGGCGCGCCCGTCTGGGAGTGCCAAGAGACCTCCAGGTGCCAGATGTCGGGCTGCTGTTCAAGCGAGATAACGGTTCCCCTCGATAGGCGGCTGACCGAGCCGCGGTTATCCGATATCGGCCCTTCGTAGCCCAGGTAGACTGGGCGGTGATCGGCGATGCGCCTGGCGGTAAGTTGTTGCCCCACCGCCAATTGATCAATCCGCTGCCCAACGCGGAAGGTGATGAGCGGCTCCCGGCCGCGCCGATCTTGCGCGATCAGCCAATCCACGTGTCGGGAACCATCGGCAAGGCTGTGGAGCAATTGAATGGTCCGGCGAGCTGGCGTCAGGGGCTGACTCATCCGAAATCATGGTAGGGCCGTCGATGGCCGCCTCGTCCGATGCGTCGTCGGTATGATGCGCGTCCATCCAACCCTGCGGAGTCTATTACGATGTCACAACCATTGGCCGTGTTGACCCTTGCGAGCTTGGTGATTCTGATCGGCTGCGAGCGGCCGATCGAAACGATTCGCGCCAGCGGCGATTTCCGATTTGAGCACGGCGACTACGCCGCTGCGGCCCCGGAATACGCCGAGATCACCGCGCGATATCCTGGCGATTGGCAGGCCCACTATCGGCTCGGCCAATCCCTGCTGGAGATCGGCAAGCCGGCCGAGGCTCGTCATGCTTTGGAGATCGCTCATAGTCGCCGCCCCCACGATTCGCATGTCGCCGACGCCCTCGCCGAAGCGATGTACCAGCAGGGCGACGAAACGCGGCTGTTTGCGTTTCTGCGTGAGCGAGCCGAGTCCACACAGAACGTCGAGGCATATTTGCGGCTGGCGCGCTATTCAGTTGACCTGAGTGATCCTGATTCTGCGCAAGTTGCGTTTGAGGCGGCAATCGAGTTCGATGATGGCCGAACAGTCGAGCCATACCTGGAGGCGGCCGCGTTTGCCCTGCGCCTCGGTGATGTGGACCAGGCACTTCGCCGACTGCGCCAGGCCTACAGCGTCAGTCCGCGCGACGACCGCGTCCGGCAGCGAATCAGAGACCTCGGCGAAGTGCCCGGCCCGACGCTTGCGCTTCCGCCGGGCAACTGACGGTGACGGCTTCCTCCGACACCCCGACCGAATCGGGGCTGTTGAGATGGCTGGCTGCACTTGGTGACTTGACCCGGCTGCGCATCCTGCGCCTGCTCGAAACAACGGAGCTGAGCGTCGGCGAATTGGCAAAGGTGCTTCAGCTTCCGCAATCGACGGTCAGCCGACATCTCAAGCTGCTCCACGACGGCGGTTGGATTCTGAAGCGGACCGAGGGAACGGCCAGCCTCTACCGTATGGACGATGAGTCGCTGAGCCCAGACGCCGGCCAGTTATGGCGTGTGGCCCGCAGCCAGCTCGGCTCCTCCCCGACGTTCCAAGAGGACGACCGGCGTGTCGCTTCAGTGCTCGCACATCGGCAGGCAGATAGCAAGGCGTTCTTTGGGCGGCTCGGGGGCCAATGGGATCACTTGCGCCGCGAGCTTTTCGGCGAGGCGTTCACCGCGGAAGCCCTGCTCCATTGCCTCGATCCGACATGGGTGCTCGCTGACCTCGGCTGCGGCGCCGGTGCCGCCGCTGAATACATGGCTCCGATCGTCAGCCGGGTCATCGCGGTCGATCGAGAGCCGGCCCTGCTCGACGCCGCTCGCCAGCGCCTGGCCGGATTCGACAACGTCGAGTTCCGTCAGGGTGAGCTGACAGACCTGCCGATCGCGGACGGAGAGGTCGATGCCGCGATTGCCTTTCTGGTGATGGTGTACATCCCCCAGCCGGATCAGATGATGCGCGAAGTCGCACGCATCCTGCGGCATCGTCCCAATGCAAACAGCGTCGCCATGATCGTGGACATGGTTGCTCACGATCGAGATAGCTTCAGGCACACGATGGGTCACTGCCACCTCGGTTTCGACGAGCCGCAGATCAACCAGTGGGCGAAATCAGCGGGGCTGTCGGATGTGCGGTACCGCACGCTTCGACCCGACACCACCGCCAAGGGGCCCGGCCTGTTCGTGGCCACCATGCGGAAGCGGCCGCACGGCTAGGCTGCGCAGGCCCGCGACCAGCCCCGCAAGACTCGCAGGCACATGGAACTATGCCCATGTTCACCACAGGTCTGGCGGAGATTGTGCTGATCGTTGAGGATGTTCCCAGGGCGGCGCGCTTCTATCGCGAGGTGGTCGGCCTGACGCCGGCAACCGAAGCGGATGATGAGTGGGCCTGGTTTTGGACGGGCGAATCGCACGGCAGCCCTCGGATCGCACTGCACCGAGGACCACTACTATTTGAGGAGCACTCACCGCATCCGCCGGACAAACGCTGGGGGCGCGTCCATTATGCGTTCACCGTGCCGCGGGAGAAGCTGGCGGCAGCGCTGGAGCACCTTCGCACCCACGGCATCGAGGTCTACGGCCCCAGGCGCTTCGAGTGGCTGAAAGCCACCGCGTACTACTTCTACGATCCGGATGGCAACCTGTTGGAGTTCTGGTCGCCGGATGCGAGTTGACGATCTCGAAGATTCCCACCTTTGCAAGGGGTGGGCTTCAGGGATTGCGTCTGTTCGAGTCGGCGGGTGTGGTGAGGTCTTCGATCACTGCCGTCAATCCTTCGACCACGCGGGCCATGCGGTCGTAATTGAGCTTGTCCGGCGTGTCAGTCGGCTGGTGGTAGTGCGGGTAGCGGAACGGCGCTGTATCGGTGACCATCATCGCCGGGTAGCCTTCCTGCCAGAACGCCCAGTGGTCCGACCAGCCGATGCCGGGCACGAACCCGGGGATGGCTCCACCTTCGCAAGGGAACCGGGCGTGATGTCGAAACGAGCCGACGACCTGCCGCACCAAACGGCGCGATGAATAGTTGCCCACAAAGGCGATGAAGTTGCCGGTCGAGGGATACGCCAAGCCGATCGGAAACGGATAGCGCTGGCTGCCTTTCTCGTCGCGGTAGTAACCGATCGTTTCCAGGCTGATCATCGCCACGATGTTCTCGCCGCGCTGCCGGCACCGCCTCGCGTACACCCAACTGCCCATGCGCTGCGTCTGAAAGTAGGGCGGCTCTTCATTGACAAAGAACACGAGCCGCAGCGTCCGGGCGAGGTCCTGGCCGACAAACGCGCGTGCGACGGCGAGGGTCGCCGCCACCCCGCTGGCGTTGTCGTTCGCCCCGGGACAGCCGTACACCGAATCATAATGGGCGCCAACGATGACGATTTCATCCTCGCGCCTCTCGCCTGGAATCTCAGCTTCGATATTGACGCAGGTTCGGCCGGCGACCTCGTACTCCTGTCGCTCAACGTCGTATCCGGCGTCCGCGAGCGACGCTTCGATGAATTGCGCCGCCGCGGTCAGGCTCTCATAGCGGTTGAGGTTTCGCTCACCGATCCGCTCCGCGAGTTCATCGACGTCTCGCTTAAGCGCATCGCCCAATGCTGACTGGGCGGCTGTAAGTGGAGGGAGCGCCCCGCGATAAGTCTGACCGGGCATTCGGATCATTGACCAGTATCCCCAACCCAGGCACGTGATGAAGACCGCCAACAGTAACGCGAGACGCTTGATGGCCCCGCGAGTAATCATGCGGATTCTAAATACCTTGGTCGCGGCCACGAACGACCTCCGGGCATGCTCCCCACGCAGACCCCGTGATTCATCCATATGCGAGCCCAACCCGTTGCCGTCGAAAGGAATACTGTATCGGTCAGCAGATGAGTGCTCCGGCAGAGTCACAGCTGACATCACGGCCTCGAGTCGTCCTGCTCGGTGCGAGCAATCTGACGCGCGGGATTTCGACGGCTGTCGGGATCGCGCAAGCGATCCTGGGCACGCCGCTGGAGCTGTTGATCGCGATGGGGCACGGCCGATCGTACGGCCAGCGCAGCCGCGTGCTGGGGCGAAGCCTGCCCGGCATTGTGGACTGCGGCTTGTGGGACGCGCTGCCCCACGGCGGCGGGCGGCCCACTTATGCGCTATTGACCGACATCGGCAACGACGTGATGTACGGCGCTTCCGTGCCGTCGATCCTCGGGTGGATTCAGACGTGCATGGATCGGCTTCTCGGAGCCCAGGCCCGGATCGCCATGACCTTGTTGCCGATGGCCGGCATCAAGCAGTTGTCGCGATGGCGCTACGAGGTGGCCAGGACACTCTTGTTTCCAGGCACCCAGCTCTCGCAAGCGGACGCCGTGTCCACCGCGACGCAGCTCAACGATCGCTTGCGCGAACTGGGGCACGAGCGTGGCGTCGACCTCATAGAGCCCGAGGCGCGGTGGTACGGGCTGGATCCGGTTCACATCAGGCGATCGCTCCTGCCCGTGGCGTGGGCGTGCATGATGGATGATTGGGTGACTGATCGGCAGGTCCAGCCCCGGGTGTCGTCATCGCTGCGACGGTGGCTCACACTGCGGCTGGCGACACCCCAGCAGTGGTGGCTGTTCAATAGAGAGCTGGGGCGAGAGCAGCCGGCCAGGCGGTTGCGCGACGGTACGACCGTCTCGCTCTATTAGCTCGACCCCGTGCAA
>JADFIM010000075.1 GCA_022566725.1 Planctomycetota bacterium | reverse complement strand
CTCGGTGTCGGGTATGCTGGCGCAGCGCTGCGAAGAGGCTCAGTCGTTTGTCGGACCAGACGCGACGGGGCAAGCCCGACGGCGAAACACCGCTTCATGCCTTGGTGCCTCGATGCCTTGATGCCTTGATGCCTTCTGATCCATGTACCACGCCTTACTGACCAACCGCTACCTGACCTCGCGGGTGATCCCCCTGATCGCGGTGGCGGCGGTGGCCTTGTGCGTTGCCCTGGTCATCATTGTCGTGTCGGTGATGACCGGCTTTCTGAATATGGTCCGGGATTCCGGCCGAACGCTCATGGGCGATGTGGTGATCAGCTATCCGGTGACGGGGATTCCCCATTACGAGCGACTGATCGAGCGAATCGAAGAGCTGCCGGAAGCGGAAGCGGCCACACCGGTGGTTGACAGTTGGGGCTTGCTGAAGATGCCCTATCCCGACGGGGCGAACAAGGACACCGAGACGGTCCAGATCTGGGGCATCGACCCCGAGAGTTTCGCAAGGGTGACCGGATACGCCGACACACTGTACTGGCGCCCCCCGACCGAGCAGCAGCTCAAGACGATGGGCGAGGATGACCCACGCCGCCTGCTCAACGAACGGCGGCCGGGCGAAGAAGCCACCTACGCCGAGCGCTTGTTCGCTGATGGCAAGGCGTTGCACCACACCTCCACGGATCGCCCGGGCATTGTCCTGGGCATCCACATTTCGATCGGCAACGACCGGCAATCCGATGGATCAATCCGGCCGGCCCGCAACGGCTACTGGTGGATGCCCCAATGGGAGGTGACGTTGACAACACTTCCCATCGCCACCGGGGGCGGGATGCTGGAACCGGAAAGCCGCATCTTTCCCGTGGTCAACGAGTTTTTCTCCGGCGTGTTTCTCATCGACGACAAGCGGGCAATGGTCCCCCTTGAGATCGCCCAGCGCATGCTGCACCTGGACCAGGGCGAGATCGTCGATGACGAGCAGCTCGACGACGACGGCCTGCCGAAGGTGATCGGCGTGGACCCGGCGAAGGCGACGATGGTTCTGGTCCGCGCGGCCGAGGGCGTGGAGCCCGACGAGCTCCGCGAGCAACTCGTGGGGGTCTACGACGCGTTTCGAGCGGAGTTACTCCAAGACAACAACGCCTTCGTCAAACCGCCGCCGCAGGGCATGGGCCTTTCCATCAAGACATGGGAACAGCAGCAAGCCGACTTCATCGAGCCCATCGAAAAAGAGCGCGAGCTGATGCGAACGTTGTTCTCGCTGGTGTATCTGGTCTGTGCAGGCCTAGTGCTGGCCATCTTCTGGGCGATCGTCTACGAGAAGACCCGCGACATCGGCATCTTGCGGTCAATCGGCGCGTCGCGCTTCGGCATTTCATGGATCTTTCTGCGCTACGGCCTGGTGATCGGCATCGCGGGGGCGCTGGTCGGCGTCGGCTTGGCGTATCTCGTCGTGCGCAACATCAACACGATTCACTCCGCAATGGGCGACCCGCCGATGTGGCTGGCGATCATCATGCTCGCGCTGGCGGTCGTGGCGATCGCGCTGACCGTCTATCACGGGCGCCGCGGCGCTTTGATGCCGATTACACTCGGCCTGCTTGTCTCCATGACGTTGATCGGGGCCGGCGCCGTGATTCTGGTCCTCAAGGATCGCGGCGGCGTGGTGATCTGGGACCCCTCGGTCTATTACTTCACGACGATCCCCAACGAGATGGACACCGGCACCGCGATCTTCACAATGATCGGGGCAGTGATCTTCTCGCTGATCGGGGCGTTTCTCCCCGCCGCCAAGGCCGCGGACACCGATCCCGTCCGGGCCCTTCACTATGAATGACACACGCCTGGCCGAATCCCGACCATCGCCCACAGCTGCGCCGACCACGCGCGCACTGCTGAGCGCGGTGAACATGCACAAGACCTATCGGCTGGGGCGCGTTGATGTGCCGGTGCTCAAGGGGGCCACGCTGCACGTCAAGCCAGGCGAATGGGTAGCGATCCTCGGCCCATCCGGGTCGGGCAAGAGCACGTTATTGCATCTGCTGGGCGACCTGGATCGACCGGATGCCGACGGCGGCGAGGTCCGCTTTGACGGCCGATCACTCGCCTCGATGTCACGCCGGGCCCGGAATCTCTATCGCAATCGGTCTGTTGGTTTTGTGTTTCAGTTCTATCATCTGTTACCGGAGTTGAACGTACTTGAGAACACATTCCTGCCTGCATTGGTTGGGTTGCATCGGTGGGAGTACTACCGGCGTATCGGTCAACTCCGACAGCGAGCGACGCAGTTGCTTGAGTCGTTCGGTCTCGGTCATCGGCTCAAGCACCGCCCGCGCGAACTCTCCGGCGGCGAGCGCCAGCGCGTCGCCATTGCTCGGGCGCTGATGAACAACCCCAAGGTCCTGCTCGCCGACGAGCCGACGGGCAACCTTGATGAAGCAACCGGCGCCGAGATCCTTGATCTCATCGTGCAGCAGCATCGCGACGGCCTGACGATTGTGATGGTGACCCACGACCCGGCCATCGCCGAGCGCGCCGATCGAGTTGTCCACCTCCACGACGGCCGGATCGCGGAGTAAACGCCGAACCGTCAAAACCGCAAGAGAGCCGCTTGCGGCTTCGCGGCACGGTCTGGCGGCCTGCGGGCGTCCAGGGAAGTCAACCTCCACCGCCATCGGCGATTCGCGGCTCAGCAGGCGGATCTCCCGGCCGCAGCGTCCGGATCACCGCCAAAATGGCACTTCGAATGACACCCCTGATGTATACGGCATAACGGTTGACCACCAAGGCAATCTTGGTCGATGAAATTGTCATCCCCGACGATGACCTCGCCGACTAGAATGGTACTGATATTGCGACCCCTCTTGGGTGAAATAAGCCACCTCGTAGAAAGCTTGTTCTAACGACCCTGTAGTGCCTTAGCGTCCGGCCGGCACACGTCCCGGCAACCCGGAGCCTTGCCATGTTCGAACGGCTCACCGATCGCGCTCGAAAAGTCATGGCCCTGGCCAACCAGGAAGCCCAGCGCTTCAACCACGAATACATCGGGACCGAGCACATTTTGCTGGGATTGGTCAAGGAAGGTTCCGGCGTCGGCGCCAATGTGCTGAAGAACCTCGATATCGATCTGCGCAAGGTTCGCCTGGAGGTCGAGAAGCTCGTGAAGTCCGGGCCGGACATGGTCACCATGGGCAAGCTCCCCCAGACGCCGCGAGCCAAGAAGGTGATCGAGTACGCGATCGAAGAGGCGCGCAACCTCAACCACAATTACGTCGGCACCGAACACCTGTTGCTGGGCCTGCTGCGCGAGCACGACGGGGTCGCTGCCCAAGTGTTGATGAACCTCAGCCTGAAGCTGGATGAGGTGCGCGAGGAAGTGCTGAACCTGCTGGGCGCGGGCGTGGAATCAGATGAGGCCGCAGAAGCACTGGACCCCAGCGGCGAGCCGGGAACCGCCGCCCGACGCGGCAAAGGCAAGAGCAAGACACCCGCCCTGGACAGCTTCGGCCGGGATCTGACTGAGCTGGCCCGCAAAGATGAGCTTGATCCGGTCATCGGCCGCAAAGACGAGATCGAGCGCCTCATCCAGATTCTGTGTCGGCGGACCAAGAACAACCCCGTGCTGCTGGGCGAGGCCGGCGTCGGCAAGACCGCGATCGTCGAGGGCCTGGCCCAGCAGGTTATCTCCCAGGACGTGCCCGACCTGCTGTACGACCGCCGGATCGTCGTGCTGGACCTGGCGATGATGGTGGCGGGCACCAAGTACCGCGGGCAGTTCGAGGAGCGGATCAAGGCCGTGATGAACGAGGTCCGTCGGGCCAAGAACGTGATCCTGTTCATCGACGAGCTGCACACGTTGGTCGGTGCGGGTGGGGCCGAAGGGGCGATCGACGCCTCCAACGTGCTCAAACCCGCTCTGTCCCGGGGCGAGATTCAATGCATCGGGGCAACGACCTTCGACGAGTATCGCAAGTACATCGAGAAGGACTCCGCGCTGGAGCGCCGCTTCCAGCCGATTCCCGTGGAGCCGCCGAACGCTGAGCAGACGCTGGACATTCTCAAGGGTCTGCGCGAGCGCTATGCGACGCATCACCGCGTCACAATCACCGACGAGGCGCTGAGATCCGCAGTCGAGCTTTCCGGCCGATACGTCACCGGCCGAGTCCAGCCGGATAAATCGATCGACGTGATCGACGAGGCCGGGGCGCGGGTGCGGCTCAAATCCATGACCAAGCCGCCCGATCTGGCCGACCTCGAAGAGCAGATCGAGCTGTTGGCCATTGAGAAGGACGCCGCGGTGAAGAGCGCCGACTACGAGAAGGCGGCTGAACTGCGCGACAAAGCCGAAAAGCTGCGCAAGGAGAAGGAGCGCATCCAGCAGGAATGGCGCAAGCGCACCAACGAGGTTGACGGGGTGGTGGATGAAGAGGTCGTAGCCGAGGTTGTGTCAAAGATGACCGGCGTGCCGTTGACCCGCCTGGAGAAGGAGGAATCCGTACGGTTGCTTCAGCTCGAAGAGGAGCTGCACAAGACCGTGATCAGTCAGGCCGAAGCGGTCAAGTCGGTCGCCAAAGCGATTCGCAAGGCCAGAAGCGGCCTGAAAGACCCTCGCCGGCCGATGGGCTCGTTCATCTTCATCGGGCCGTCCGGCGTGGGCAAGACGCTGCTGGCCAAGGCCCTGGCGGAGTTCATGTTCGGCAATCAGGATGCATTGGTGTATCTGGACATGTCCGAGTACATGGAGAAGCACAACGTCTCGCGACTCATCGGCGCTCCGCCCGGATACGTCGGGTACGAGGAAGGCGGCCAGCTCACCGAGCGCATCCGCCGGCGCCCCTACGCCGTGTTGCTGCTGGATGAGGTGGAGAAGGCCCACCCCGATGTGTTCAACATGCTGTTGCAGATCATGGAAGAGGGACGCCTGACCGATTCGTTCGGCCGGCACGTGGACTTCAAGAACACCGTCCTGATCATGACCTCCAACATCGGGGCGGAACTGATCAAGGGCGGCCAGGCCTTCGGGTTCGGCAAGCGCGACGAAGTCCAGGACTACGAGAAGATGAAGAAAACCTTGATGACCGAGGTCGAGAAGCACTTCCGCCCCGAGTTCATGAACCGGCTCGACGAGGTCATTGTCTTTCACCCGCTGGACAAGGAAGATCTCTACCAGATCATCGAGATCGAGCTGGCCAAGGTGCACGAACGGCTCAAGGCAAAAGGCATGATGCTCGAACTCGACCGCAAGGCGAAGGATTTCCTGATCGACAAGGGCTTCAACCCCGACTTCGGGGCCAGGCCTCTGCGCCGGGCGATCAGCACGCACGTGGAAGATCAACTGGCGGAGTCGCTGCTGGGCGGGGAGTTCAAGTCCGGCGACAAGATCCTCGTGACCCGTAAGGAAGATGCGGACAACCTCTACTTCGAGTCGCAGCCGCTGCCGAAGGACGAGGGCGACGGCGGTGACGACGAAGGCGGCGAAGCCAAGCCCCAGCCGAAGCCCGACAAACCCACCCAAGAGCCGGCCAAGACCGCCTGACCCCGACCACGCGCATCGATTCAAATAGCCCCGCACGGGATGCGGGATTCCCGCGGGTTACCACCCGCGGCTGTGGTCTGGGTGGTGAATCTTGCGCGCTACCGGATCATCAGTAATCGCAGGCCGTCGGGTTCGCTGACGACCTCGGCCGTCTTGAACTTGAACTGCTTGGCGACGTGAGGGTGAAACCGAATTCGGATCACGCCGGCGCCTATATTCTCCAAGAACACTTCATGACGGGGGATGCCCAACAACATGCGGGTCAGCGTCGCGGCCAGATCAGCGCGATGCGTGCGGAAGAACTCGGCGAACTCTTCGAACCCCTGGCCGTCTTGCTCATACGCCCGCTTCGTCTGCTGCGAAACCAGTTGCTCCCATAGCAACTCATACTCTTCATTGCGCAGACACGTCAGCGTGTTGCCCAGAACGTCCTGCGGCACGAAGGCCCGAAGGATGATGCTGCCGTCTTCCTGCTCCTGGCGGATCTGAAACCGCTCGCGGTCATCATCGGGGGCCAGCTTGGTGCCGCTGCCGGAGGGTCGCTCAGCAAAGACGATGATGGTGCCGTCATCGAGCGTGATTTGATCGGGCAGTTCGCCCATCGCGGCGCTGCGGTAGTACCCCGGTCGAGGGTGATATTCCACGCGATAGGATTCGCAGCCGATCGCCGCCAGCAGGCAGATAGCCGCCGGAACAAGCGCGGTTGCGCCGCCGGGAAACCGAGCAACGAGCGAGGCGCCGCCGTTGCGTTGGGTTTCGTCAGTTGCTGGAATGGTCGGCGTCATTGGACGTTCGCTTCGACTCGAGGTCTATCACGAAGTCGGCTACCCAAAGCTGGCTCTTGCCGCCGTCGCCGCGCTGGCTGGTCCACATCATGGTCGTGCCATCGGAGTTGAATGCGGGAAGGATGTCCGCGCCGCTAGCGTGTGTGATCCGACGCCGGCGGGTCCCATACTTGATCGTCCCCGTTGAACCGGGCACATCACCCCCATCAGCATCCAGCACAAACACCTCGTAGTTGTGGTGACCGACCTCACTCGTGGCATATACGAGATACCGGCTGTTTGGATGCCAAAACGGCGCCCAATTGACGTGCTCATTGTCGGTCAGTTGATACTCGCGGTTCAACGCCACGATCGTGCCATCTTCATTGAACGCAAGCTCGCCGACGAACAGTTGCAGGTAATGCTGTCTGCCGCGATCAGCGCGAAAGCAGATTCGCCGGCCGTCGGGCGAGAAGAACGGCCCGCCGTCATACGCCTGCGACTGCACGATGCGCGCCAGACGTCCCGTCAGCAGATCCTTGACGAACAGATCGCCCCGATTCGATTCCATCGAACAAAACAGCAGATGCCGGGCGTCGCGGCTCAGCGTGCACTCGGCCTGATAGGCCTGATCGTCCCCCAGCAGCACGTCAAGCGAATCCGCCGCGCCGGCGGTGGTGTCGAGCCTGCAGCGGACAATCTTCATCTCGCGGGGGAACATCCACCGGTACCGGCCGGAGAGACGCTCGAACCCCGGCGGCGTTGCTTCGCTCGGCGGGCCGATCGTCGAAGCAAAGATCACCTCGTTCGGATCGGTCGGATGAAACCACCCGCAGGTGTTCGCAGAGCCCGGCGGGCTGATGCGGATGATGTCGTCGAGGCCGGTGATACGACCGGCATCGTCACGGACCAGATCGGCGATGAACATCGCGTAGAACTCATCGGCCGCTTCGCCGGCCGGGGGGACCCCCACCGCCTGGAAGATGATCCGGGAATCATCCGGCGAGAAGTATGCCTCCCCCGCTTTGACGAAGCGGTCGGCGAAAGTGAGCTGGCGGTGGTTTTCGAGGATTCCTTTCTCGGCCTGCTTCCAGTCGATTCGGTCGGACACCGCAGCGGGGCGGATCGAATCGTCAAAGACGCGCACCTGGACTGCGCAACCGGCCAGCGGCGCACCGAGCACAATGCACATTGACAGAGCTCGCATCGTAATCCTCGGAAAATCGGCGTACGGTCACTCGACGGCGCCACAGATCATAGCAAATCGAGGTGATCGTGTTGTGCAGCTACTCAGCGAGCCGCGGCGTCCTCGCCAGCGGCTGCACACGAAATACAGAGGCGGTCAATCGCGAGAAATGTGCGAGCAATCAGTTTCCGAAGAAGCCGCTCACGGGGACGCGGCGGCTCGCTCTCACGCCTCGACCGCCAGCGCTCAAGTCTCACGCCTTCAAGCCTTCACGCCTCCAGGAGATGCACCTTCGGCATGATCTTGATGACTGGATCGCCGAACAACGAAACGCCGTGCGCCTTGAGATACCGGCCGATAGCCATGATCGGGAAATACAATCGGTAGAGGTGGTATCGCAGGTAGAACACGCCGGGGAAGCCGGTGCCGGTGAACCAGGGTTCGACCCAGGAGCCCGGCGGATCACCATCCGGATTGATCAACGGGTCTGCGGCTTGTTCCTTGCTCAACTGCGTTTGGGCCAGCCACTCGATCGCCCGGCGCAGATCAGGATCATCGGGGCCGAAGATCTCCTGGAGGACCATCGCGGCCCAGGCGGTTTGGGAAGCGGTGGCCGGGCCTCGGCCTTTCAGCGCCGGGTCCAGGTATGAATTGGCCGACTCGCCAAACGATCCGTCCGGCTTCTGGATCGATTTCATCCACCACCCGGCCCGCTGAATCCAAGGCTGGGTGGGGTCTTCGCCACAGCGGATCGGCCCGATGACCGCCTGCCAAGTGCCGTAGATGTAGTTGACGCCCCATCGGCCGACCCAACAGCCTGCGGGTTGCTGAGTCCGCTTGATGAAGTCGATCGCACGCCGCACCGCAGAGCGCCTGTTCGTGTAGCCGTGGGCACTGAGGCACTCAAGCGTTCGGCCGGTGATGTCCGGACATGATGGATCCTGCATGGCGTTATGATCGGCGAACGGGACGTATTCGAGGATCCGATGATGTCTGGTTCGATCGAACGCGGCCCACCCGCCATCGTCGTTCTGCATGGCCAGCAGCCAACGGACGCCACGTTGGGCGGCAGCGGTGTTGCGCGCCCCGCCGAGGCAGCGCAAAGCCATCGCGACCATGGCGGTATCGTCCACATCCGGATACCACGCATTGTGATACTCAAACCACCACCCGCCAGCCTCGGCCGGCTGATCCAGATTGCCAGCCCAATCACCCCGGTGTTTGCACTCGCGGTCAACCAACCAGCGGGCGGCCCGCTGTAGCGGCGCTGCATCCTTGGTCGTGCCGCAGTCGGTCAGGGCGTAGAGCGCGATGCCCGTATCCCACACCGGGCTGAAGCAGGGCTGAATGCGGATCGCATTGTCCTGTTCGATGAACAGATCGTCCAGCTCGCGTTCGGCCCGTTGCAGGATCTCGTGGTCCCGGCGATAGCCCATCGCGGTTAGGGCGATCTGAATGTAGACCATTGGCGGAAAGATCGCCCCCAGGCCGGCCGTGCGGACGGATGGGTCTTCACCGGCCCGACTCAGGATCCACTGCTTCGCCCGCGCTAATGCGATCCGCTGCAGCGGCGACCCACCGAGGCTGCGCAGACCCTTCAGCACGCAATCAACCAGGAAGAAGAACACCAACCAACCGGTCGGTCCCGACCGCACGTTGCTGAGGCGGTGGCGCCGCCACTGATCGATGAACAGCTCGTCGATGGCCATTGACGGCGGCAGGCGCCGTATCGGCCGAAGGGCCGAGACGATCGACAGCGGCATGATCATCGTGCGCGTCCACGCGCTCACTTTGCCCAGGTCGAAGTAGAGCCATCTCGGCAGGAGAATGATCTCGGGGGGAATCTGGGGCACCGCGTTGAACGAGATCTGCCCGAGACAGGCCAGGTAGAAGTTGGTGAAGCTTCCGCAGTTCTCCGCGCCGCCGAGCCCAAGGATCGCCAGACGGGCTTTGGCCATGTGCCTTTCGGCCGGATCGTCGCCAAGAAGTTTGAGCGCGAAATACGCCTTGACCGTCGCGGAGAGGTCAACGGTCGAGCCGGGGAACTGACCCCAGCCCCCGTCTTTGCGTTGAAGCGAGCGGAGGTAGCGGGCGATCCTCGTGAGGACGACCCGGCCGGGCCGGCCATCCGCCATCGGCTGGTCCTCCTGGCCGAGGATGAACTTCATCAGGATGTATTCACTTTCGAGAATGGAATCGCCCTGCAGCTCGCCGCACCAATGACCATCATCGTGCTGTAGCCGCCCAAGCGCCTGCACCGCGCAACGAAGCATGCGGATGATCCGCGAATGATCCTCGATGAGCACGTCGTGAAACACAGGAAGTTCCTGAGGGTGGCCGATTGCGGTGCTGCGGTTCATTCTACGCATCGGATACCCGGGTCTTCCTCGTCCGCCGCGGCGGACTCGTCAGACCCGGCTTCCTTGATGCTACGATGATGCGATGTCTTCTTCGTCACCGATATCAAGCAGCACCACGCCGTTTGCCGCCTCCGCGATCAGCGGCCATCTGGACACCCGCACCGCGGCCACGGAGGTCGCCGGCGACCTGTACGACCACCTCGGCGACACCTGCGATCTGGCGATGTTGTTTGGGAGCTTCCATCACCGCGCCGCGTTCGCTGAAGCGGCCCAGATCATTCGCCAAACATTGTCTCCCCGCACGATGCTTGGGGTGACGGCGGAATCGGTCCTGGGGGTTGACCAGGAGCTGGAAGGCCGGGCCGGCTTATCGGTGATTGGGCTCCGACTGCCCGGCGCAAGGCTGCATCCGTGGAGCTATCGCGCCGAAGAAGATGCTGCGGTGCTCAAGGATCGCCAGGCGATGCGGCAACACATCGGCCACTGCGACGATCTTCGCACGGTGATCATGCTCGCCGATCCGTTTTCGACGCCGATCACCAAGCTCCTGCCCGCGGTGACCGGGTGCGGCGACCCTGGGCAACCCGTCGGGGTGGTCGGAGGGATGTCGTCGGGGGCAAGCCAACCCGGCCACAATTTGCTGGTGCTCGATGATCAGGTCCCCACCAGCGGGGCTGTGGGCGTCACGATCGCCGGGCCGGTCCAGATCGACATCATCGTCAGCCAGGGATGCCGGCCGATCGGAAACCCCTTGGTCATCACCAAGTGCCAAGGCAACGTGATTCTCCAGCTCGGCGGGGGCAAGGCCCTGAAGGCTCTTGGGGAGCAAACCAACCTTCTTGATGAGGATGAACGGGGGCTGCTGTCAGGCGGGCTGCTGATCGGAACCGTCATCAACGAGTACAAGGAGCGCTTCGGCCGGGGCGATTTTCTCGTTCGAAACATCCTCGGCTTCGACAAACAGCATGAGGCGATCGCGGTGGGTGACCTGCCGCGTCCCGGCCAGACGATCCAGTTCCATGTGCGCGACGCTGCGACCGCGCATGAGGATCTGCAACTGCTGCTGGATGGCCAACAGCTCAAGGATCCGCCGCTTGGAGCGCTGTTGTTCACGTGCAACGGTCGCGGCAAGAAACTGTTCAATGAGGAGAACCACGACGTGCAGACGATCCGCGATCGGCT
>JADFIM010000074.1 GCA_022566725.1 Planctomycetota bacterium | reverse complement strand
CGAAAGCTCCGGCCATCCCGCAGCATCCGGAGTCAAGGACGCTCAGCCGGCTGCCGAGCAATCGCCGCAACAGACTCGCGGAACTCTCGATCCCCCACAGCGCTTTCTGGTGGCAATGCCCGTGCAGAAGAACCCGTCGATCATGCAGCAGCGGCCCGGCGGCCAGCGGCGACCGGCGCCGATCCCAATGAGTATCCACAAACTGCTCGACCAGGAAGGTCTTCGCCGCAAGCTCGCTGAGAGAGTCGGGATCAACCCCGATATCGAGATCCAGCCAGTCGTCGGTTATCACTGAGACACAACTGGGCTCGCACCCGACCACCGCCACCGCGTCGCAGCGCTTGACCTCGCGAATCAATTCTTCGGCGGTATCGTGACATGTCCGTGATGCTTCGCCGAGCAGTCCATTGCTGATCAGCGCCCGACCGCAACAGCCGATCTTCGGCAACGCCACGCGATAGCCCAGCGCTTCCAACGTCAGGATCGCGGCCCGCCCGATCTTCGGCTCGCTGTAAACGGCAAAGCAATCCGGCATGAGCACAACCGTCGGGGCTTCCGTGACTACCTGGGGCCTCTCGCGAGCCTCAAACCACCGATACAACGATCGGCCAAACGACGGCAGGCTTCGACGACGGTCGATTCCAAGCAATCGCTTCAGGGCAAGTGCCGAAGGGCGGAAACGATTTAACGTGTTGGCAAGCGGGTAGAGCGCGGACCCCAGCCGATTGATCCGACGCACCCGGGCGAACATCCCGACTCGCCAGGGGATTCGCCCGGTCGCCGCGTAGCGCTGGGCGGTGTACTCGGCTTTGAGCTTGGCGACGTCCACGTTGCTGGGACACTCCGCCTTGCACGCTTTGCACGATAGACACAGATCCAGCGTCTTGATCGTCTCCGGGTCGTTGAAGGCGGGCGATCGGCCATCCTGGGAGAACTGGCCGGTCATGGCCAGCCGCAGAGCGTTGGCCCGGCCGCGCGTGGCATGGCGCTCATCAAGCAGGGCGCGATACGAGGGACACATCGTGCCGCCTTGGGTCTTGCGGCATACGCCGGCCCCATTGCACATCTCGACGGCCTCGCCGAACCCGTGCTCCGGCTGGAATCGGAAGAAAGTCTTGATCGCGGGAACCTCAACCGGTGTTTGCAGTGGCTTGATCCGCAGCGCCTGCGTCATCGGCGCCGGCTCAACGATGTTGCCCGGGTTCATGCGATTCTCAGGATCAAAGATCGCCTTGATCGCCTCAAAGCCATCGCAGATTGCGTCGCCATAGAAACGCCGCAGAAGATGAGAACGAGCCCGGCCGTCACCGTGCTCGCCCGAAAGCGCCCCCCCGAACGCCTTGACCAGATCGGTCACTTCCGCCGCGATTGCTTCCATCGCCAGCCGATCGGCCTGATCACGCAGACAGATCATGGGGCGAATGTGCAGACACCCGACCGAGGCGTGGGCGTAGAAGGCGGCGGTCGTACCGTGCGCGGAGACGATCTGTCGGAACGCCTTGACGAACTCCGGGAGCCGGGCGGGATTGACCGCAGTGTCTTCAATGAAGGTCAGAGGTTTGCGCGCTCCGGAGACCGTGTGCAACAGTGGCTCGCCTGCCTTACGAAGCTTCCACGCCGAAGCCATTCGTTGGGGGTCCGTGTATCGCTTCGTCGCCGCCGGCGCCAACATCGACTCCAGCTCGGCCAGCCTCTGCTGCACCTGCTCTTGGTCATGGGCGAAGTATTCCACATACAGCACCACACCGGGTCCGGGGCCGGGTGACGAGGGCAGGAGCTTGACATACCGGCGGTATTCGACGTTGCGAGCAGCGAGGTCAATGATGATGTCGTCGATGAGCTCCACCGCCGCGGGGTTGGTCTCGAGAATTGCTCCCAGCGCATCGAGCGCTTCACCAAGGCTTGCAAACGCGACGATCGCCAATCCCTTGGCCTTGGGAACCTCCACCAGCCGCAGTGTCGCCCCCACGACCACCCCCAGCGTCCCTTCGGCGCCGCACAACAGATGCGCTAGGTTCAACTGATCGAACCGCCCAGGTGTGCAGCGATCAATCTGATCGAGGATCAGGTCGAGGTTGTACCCGTTGACCCGCCGAATGGTCTTGGGATATCGCCGGCGGATCTCATCGGCCAGGGGCACGACGACCTCGGCCACGCGCCGGCTCAACTCGGCGACATCCGCGTCGCAAACAGCCGCGCCCCGCTCGAGCGTCACGTGCGTCCCATCGGCTAAGAGAACATCAACAGCGTCCAGGTGTTCGACGGTTCGGCCGTAGAGGATGGAATGCGCGCCCGCGGAGTTGTTGCCGATCATGCCGCCGACCGTTGCATGCGTTGAGGTGGCCACATCCGGCCCAAACATGAGCCCATGTCCCGCGGCGTGTCGGTTCAGTTCATCAAGAACCACCCCGGGCTCGACGCTGACGGTCTTGCCGGGGGCGTCAATGGCGTGCACATGACGGCAGTAGCGGGAAAAGTCGAGCACCACTGCGTTGCCGACCGCCTGCCCGGCCAGCGATGTTCCCCCACCGCGTGGCAGGATCGGAAGCCTATGCTGCGCGCAATACGCAAGGATCTGCTGGACGTCCTTGATGTGCCGTGGGACCACCACACCGATCGGCTCGACCTGGTAGATGCTCGCATCAGTGGAGTAGAGAAGGCGGTCGTGGCGACTGAATCGCACCTCGCCATCAACAAGTGCGGCCAAGTCCTCGGCGATCTGCCCCGCCTTCAAGGGATCACCCACCGATGCGCGTCCGGGTGAAATGACATCCAGCGGGACGTCAGGCATCTCAGGCTCGTACCTACCGGCCGACTGGACCCGGCGGCGGCGGATTACTCGGCCTCAAGTGCTGCCAGCGCCTCAGTGATGTCGCGCTTGAGCGTGTCAACGTAATCGCCCGATATCCCATCGTGGCGGGCGTGCACGATACCGTCAGCACGGATCACAAACGTCGCCGGGATCGCTCTCACGCGATAGGACGCTACGGTCTCATCCGTGTAGTCCATCACCACGGGCAGCGTAAATCCCTGCTGTTTCCAGAACTTTCTGACCGCATCCAGTCGAGCGTCCGGATTCTTGCCCTGACCCTCCAGGATATCGATGGTAAGGATGGTAACGGGCAAGTCTTCGTCGTCCGCCCACCGGGCCACCTGGTGAAGCAGCGGCAGCGCGACTCGACAAGGCCCGCACCATGTAGCCCAGAAGTCCAGCACGACCACCTGCCCACGCAGCTGGTCAAGATCGACCGCGGCGCCCTCGGCCGTCGCCAACACAAAGCCGGGCGCCGGTTTGCCGACGAGTCCTGTGGCTTGGGGCGCAGGTGGCCGCACGACGAGAGCCGAGAGGGTGTCCGCCCGCTGTCGGTCACCGGGGTCGAATCTCAAGACCGCCTCATCCAGCGGTGCGTTGTGGATGTCGTACTCGAAACTGTGGTCGTAGCGGAGCGTCGCGCCCGGCTGCACGAGGTTGCCCCCCGTGATACGCAACTCGATGGATTGAATCAGCTTCGTTTCGGGATCGACCAGCACAGACATGTCCTCGAAGTCACTGGTCATCTTGATTTGCCGAAGCGTCTTCCCATCCTTGGTCACGGTGCCCAGAGCCGTCGGCTGCACCCACGGCGCCTTGGGATGAAACTGCATACACACCGACTCGATCTCATCCTCGCCGAAGGCGATGGCCAGGTGGGGAAACGGGATGTCCACGAACGCGGTCATCAGCGCGTAATACGGAGACTCGTCGTCGGACATGGAGAAGTAGGAGTCCTGGGTACTGTCGTGGATGGCCGCCAGCTTTCCGTCGTTCAGGTAGCAGGTGAACCCGCGGAACTTGACGACACCAACTCGCCCCGTTCCCAGGATGAACTCTGCCTCGACCTCGGGGCCCTTGGAGGTAGCCTCTCCCTGGCTCAGCTGCACCGTGACCTTCGTGCGAACCGTCAGCGCGGGTCGCTTGCGGTAGGCGTCGATTGTTTCCGTGAACGCTTTGAGGGCCTGGGGGTCTGGATCATGAACCTGAGCAATCGCATGCGGTGAGGCCAACGCGAGGCCGACAAAGCCGACAAGAACCAGTCCAGTACGCGGAATCATGCGCGGAGTCTCCTGGAGCTACTCTCCCCTCGACGCTCATCATAGGTCGATGCACCGATGCAAGATTCGCAGCAAGTCATGAATCGCCATGGAGCGATTCGAGAGTCTCCCGCTTGAGCGTCTGGACCATATTCGGGTCAAAGCCGATATGAATCTTGATGATCTTGCCCTGGGGCCCGATGACGACCATGTGCGGGATGGGCTCGACCTCGAAGGCCTTGGCGACCGAGTTGTCATAATCCATAAGCGTGGGCATGGTGAAGCCCCGATTCTTCCAGAATTGACTCACTATCTGCTTCTTCTGCTCGTTTGTCTGTACGCGCTCGAAAATGTCCACGGCGTACACCTTGACGGCACAGCCCTCCTGCTCGGCCCAATCCGCGAACTGCTGGAGCTTGGGCAGACTCATCCTGCACGGCGGGCACCAGGTTGCCCAGAAGTCAAGGACCACGACCGACCCGCGATGCTCGCCGAGCGTCACTGACTGGCCATCAAGCGTCTTGAGCGTGAAGTCCGGCGCCGTATCGCCCGTGGCAAGTTTCAGCTCTGATACGCTCTCCACGAGCTGCCGGTCAGTCTTGTCAAACGCAATGGGTTGCGGCAACTTATCGTGACGCTTCGGATTCATGCTGTAGCTGAGGTTTACTGGCCCAAAGTCGATCTCGACCTTGACGATGAACTTCCTGTCCGGATCAATGAATCCCTTGATGGTTGCTCCGCGGTCGGTCGTAAACTCAAGTTCATGGGCGGGCCTCCCGCCGAGGTCCGTCATTCGGTGGCCTACGAGTGTTAGATTGGACGCAATCGCCATACCGAACGCCCCGACGTAGTCGTCGAGACTCTTCCCGTAGCGCAATGCACATTGCGGTGCCGGCAGCGATTGGCCGTCGGCGAGGCCCCGGTAAGTCTCGACGATGTTGTTTGTCAGCGCCGTGGCGAAGTACTTGCCCGGTAGATGCTCACGATGAACAAAGAGCCGCTGATCAACGGCCGTTAGGATATGCCCCTGCCATCTCACTTGGGCATCGGGTCCTGCCCCCATGGCGACGCCAATGCTCTCGGTCTGACTCTTCGATCGTACCGTCGTCGTCACCTGTATGTTGTCGGTGAATGCAGGCGCTTCCCTGTAAGCCTGGGCGACCTCCTGAATCAGCTTGACGGCCTCATCCAACGGAGTCTCAGTCGCGCGAGCCTGGGTCTGCACGGTCAGAGCAATAAGCAGCAGTGCTAGTGATCCCAAGAACGAAACTCTCGTGGCGGTTCTCATAATCGACTCCAAAGCTGAGGGTCACCGGCGAAGGTAAATCGACACGAACACGCTGGTCCATGATCAGCGGCGGGTTACTCCCCAGAACACACCGCTGTGGGGTGGTATTCCGTCGATGATCGTGACGCCAGTCGGTCCCGCAGATATTCTATGGTCACACCGAGCACCGGATGCACCACCGACGGGGCGACTTGCGCCAGCGGTCCAAGCACGAATGTCCGCAAATGCATCCGCGGATGAGGGACCGTAAGTCCAGGCCGGTCGATGACGCGGTCTTCGTACAGCAATAGATCGAGATCGATCAGACGAGGCCCCCACCGCTGCTCCCTCCGCCGATCTCGACCGTGAGCCGCTTCGATAGCGGCCATCGCCTCCAACAGCCCGCGCGGCTCCAGCGCAGTGCTCAGGGCGGCTGCCGCATTGAAGTATCGGGGCTGATCCACCGGCCCCTGCGGCGCCGTCTCGATGAGATCGCTGACGGCAACGACCGACATGCCGTTCATTTCATCCAAGGCGGACAAAGCCGATTCGATAGCCGCGCGGCGATCACCGATGTTCGACCCCAGCGCGATATAGGCGTTCGCGTTGGACATTGTTCTCAGCCCTCTCAGCAGTCCTCTGACGCAGAATCCTCCCACAACAATGCCGTGCTCGCAGGGGAATCGAGCAAGACAAATCGTAGCATCTGCAGAGCGGTCTTGGCCGCCCGGTCGCGGATCGCGGACCGATCGCCGGGAAACTCGAATCGCCGTATGGAAACGATCACCTGATCGTCGGGCGATTGTCCCAGCCCGACGTACACGGTCCCGACCGGCTTGGGCGTTGATCCGCCATCTGGACCGGCGATTCCGGTGATGGCCAGGCTGTAGTCGGCTCCGCTGCCAGCCAAGGCGCCCTCGGCCATCGCACAGACCGCTGGTTCGGAGACCGCACCATGCTCCTGGAGCACCTGCTGCGGCACGCCAAGACATGACGTCTTGAGCGCATCGGTGTACGTCACCCAACCGCCGACGTAATAAGCACTGGAGCCTGCAACATCAACGAGCATCTTCCCGAGCAGGCCTCCGGTGCAGGATTCCGCCGTGGCGAGGGTTCGGTCGGACTCGCGAAGCAGCAAGCCCACCGCCGACGAGAGCGAAACATCATCACGACCGAAGGCATATGGCCGCCACTGTCGCATGATCAGCGAGGCGGCATTTTCGAGTTCACGCTGGGCCTGTTGGAGCGGGCCCTTCGCCTGGATGCGGGCCGTGACGATTGATTCGCTCACGGTGATTCCGACCAACGGGCGGTTGTCCCGGGCCGTGATCGGCCCGAGCCGCTCGGCTGCCATCGACTCACCGAGGCCGTAGGCGTGCACACCGGCCGTCAACACGACCTGCCCGGCGTCGGGCAGGGGCAGTTGCGGCAGAACCTGATCCAGGAACATCGTTTGCATTTCATGCGGCGGACCCGGCATGGCGAAGATCATGCATTCGCCGAGGCGGCCGGCAATACCCATCGCGGTGCCCAGCGGATTGGGCACAGAGCGTGTCCCTTGTGGGCGCTGCGCCTGGGCGAGGTTCGATGGGGGCATCTGTCCCGGGCGCTTCTTGAACCACCGATTCAGATGCTGCATCGCTACAGGATCATTCTCCAACGGGCGACCAGGCGCCAAGACATCGCCCAGCGCCGCACGGGTGAGATCATCGGGCGTCGGTCCAAGCCCGCCGGTGATCAACAGCGCCTCGCATACATCCGCCAGCTCCCCCACGGCGCGGGCGATCGAAGCCCGATCGTCCCCGACGATGCACCGCTGAACAGTCGTGGCCGCCCGTGAGGCAAGTTGACCGGCCAGCCACTCTGAGTTGCTGTCAATGGCGTCGGCCGCGACAAGCTCATCGCCGATGGAGAGGATCGCTGCCCGCATGGCAAGAGAGTTTAGCCGTCGCTCGCCCAGCGGCTCGACGTACCTAGCGCATTCCGACCGCCCGACCGATTTGCTCCGCAAACAGGCTCGCCGCGTCAGCGACGGCGCTGCTCCAGTGGGCGGTATCCGGATCAAACGCGTAGATCACGCTCCGGCTGGCGGTGACGATCGCACCGGTCCCATCGCCGGCAAAGCACGGTCGGATATCCTCCACGCCGCCACCCTGGACGCCGAAACCGGGAACCAGGAGGATCTGTTGGGGCATGAGCTCGCGCAGAGCGGCAGCCTCCTGGGGTTTGGTCGCCCCGACCACCGCGCCCAGAGCGCTATACCCGCACCGGCCGAGCAACGTCTGCCCCCCGATTGACGCCACCATTCGAGCCACCGACTCCGCGACGGTCTGGCCGGCAACCAACCGCTGGGCCTGCACGGTGTCACCGCCAGGATTCGACGTGCGCACTAGCGCAAACGCCCCGAACCCCTCACGCAGAAACGGCGTGATCCCATCTTCGCCAAAGTAGCTGTTGATCGTGATCCAATCCGGCCGAGCGTCCTGGCCGTCTTGGCATCGGTCGAATGCTGCGGCGGCGTAATGCTCGGCGGAGAGACCGATGTCGCCGCGCTTGGCGTCGAGTATGACTTGCAACCCCCGCTGCCTGGCCTCGACTATCAGGCGGTTCAGCGCTTCGATGCCGAGATGGTGGTGCCGCTCGAAGCAGGCGGATTGAAACTTCACGCATGGCACATGCTCAGCGACCGCATCCAATACGCCGAGCGTGAAGTTGACGAGGGCTTCGACCGCATGCTCCGGGCTGCCGCCGGTCGGGCTCAACGTAGCGGGCAAGCGATCGACGACGGGGTCGATGCCCACACAAACGGGGGCGCCGGCCCGAGAAATCGCGGCCGTCAATCGATCAGCCACATGGTCGGCGTATGGATCCTCGTCGCGTTGCGTAGCTATGGCCAAGTAGGTCGCTCCCGCCGGGCCGCGCCGGCCAGTCCAATACTGTATCTGCCAAAGACCTGGTCTTGGCGGACCGCACGATTCGGACCGATAGAATGCTTCATGGATACCAGGCCCGCCCACCTGGACCTGAAGAAGGACCGCGGGCTCACGATCCAATGGCCCGACGGGACAACTAGCTTCTATGCGATCGAGTACCTGCGAAGAATGTCTCCGTCGGCTGATGCGCGTACGCTTCGCCAGGAGATGGCCAAGAACCCCTTGACCGTACTGCCGGCAAGCATGGCCGGTGGGCAGGAACCGCTCAGTGCGGTGGACGCGGAGCTGGTCGGCAATTATGCCATCCGCATTCGATTCTCAGACGGCCATTCCACAGGCATCTATTCCTGGAACTATCTGCGGGAGATCGACCCCGCAGCTCAGCAACCCGAGCCAGGCAGACCCCACGCATGAGCGAGGAATCGTCAATGCCAAGCCTGGTTCCCCGCACGGTTCCAGCCGATATTCATGCTCTGGACGTTCCACATGCAGAGCCGTTTGTTTGCGATCTGAGGATCGACTACCAGCACGGTGACGACTCGGTTGAGCACGTCTCGAACATCGAATACCTGCGGTGGCTTGATCGCGCCGCCGAACTCCATGCCGATCACCTCGGGTACACCCGCACTCGGATGCATGCGAATGGGATGATGTGGTTCGTCGTCCGCCACGAGATCGACTATCTGGCCGAGGCCTGGCCGGGCGATCACCTGCTCCTGTTGACGTGGGTCCGCGACATGGGGCGTGTAAAGTCCTGGCGGGATTACCTGCTGGTTCGCCCAGCCGATGAAGTGGTGGTCTGCCGGGCTGCAACGCTGTGGGTCCTGGTGGATCTGGCCACACGTCGGCCGAGGCGAATCCCGCACGAGATGGCCAAGCGCTTCCAACCGCTTTCCATGTATAGGGCCCCCCAGCGATGCACATCGCGCTGATCATTGACCAAGAGCGCTTGGCTCATGAGCAGTCGATGCTCGATCGGATCTCGGTCGGCCTTCTCGATCGCGGAGCCCAGGTCACAGCAATCGTCCCGGACACCCAGCCGGTCGATGACGCCCAGCAGAGCGCGCAACTCGGCGCCACCGGTCGAATTGAGGTCTCGATGAACGTCCCGCCTTGGATGCGTCGGACTCGAGCCCATCGACTCGCCAAGGCATTGGAGTCGGCGGTCCCCGACGTGCTGCACGCGGTCGGTGATCGTGCCTGGATGGTCGGCCTGGATCTTGCGAGGGTGGTCGATCGGCCGGTGACGATCGACGTGTGGTCGGCCGACCAGGTGCAAAGAGTGCCTCATCGCCGATCGGCTTCGCAAGTGGCCGGGTACGTTGCCTCCACCGAGCCCATCGCTGAGGGCCTCCGCAAGCGGATCGCTCCTGAATTGGTAAGCCTGGTGCCAATCGGGGTCACCTTGCCACCACACCCACGAGAGGTGCTGGCGAACCCGCAGGACACGATCGCACTGGCGATCATCGGCAGCGGGCGAGACATCGCCGCCTATCGTGCCATGCTCGGTGGGCTCAGCCGCCTGACCCGAGAGTTTCCGCAGATTCAGGGATGCCTGGAATTGCGTGGCCCGCATGAGCACGAAATCTGGCAGTGTGCCCAGCGCCTGAATCTGCGGGGCCACCTCTCAGCGATCACCGATGCCGCTCTGCACCGACGCTTGCTCACGGGTTGCGACGTGCTTCTCATCCCGGAGCGATTCGGCCAGGTCCGCTCGCTCATGTTCGAAGCGATGGCCTTCGGCATGCCGATCGTCGCCAGCGACGACCCCTTTCTTGACGCGCTGGTTCCCGATGAAACTGCGATCATCGTGGGCAAAGCTGATCCGCAGGAGTGGGCCCAGCAACTGCGGCGTCTGCTCATCCAACCGCAACTGGCCCGCAGCATCGGGGCAACAGGCCAGGCATTGGTTGCTGCCCGCCATCAATCAACGGATCAAGTGGGGAAGCTGATGGCCGCCTTTGGGCAGGTCCTCAGTGGTGGCGCCCACACCTTCGCGGGCACTGGCACCTGACGCCCGGACCCGCCGACGGCATTCCAAGAGCCCTGCCCTCGGCCCTAAAATCCGCAAAAACTGTCGATCTCGCAGGGTGTGATCCGAGTATGCAAGGATACGGGAACCAAATTGACATCTTTCTCCCCTCCGCCCCGTTGACGCAGCAATGCTTCAGCGGGGTTTTGCGTGGACTGCCTGCCTCAAGGGCTCGAATCGAGTCGTCCGTCCACCAAGGAGAGCCCGGACCCCGATGTTCGGCAGCGCGACCTGAGCCCAGGGATGCAGGGTTCAAGACCAATTTGAGGCCCGCGGAACCCAGAACTCGATTGCCCGTCCTACAGTAGAGGTAGGCATATCTGAGCCCTCCATGGGCTGTGAAATGAGCGCGGGGCCGCCCGCTTGGGAAAAAGGCGTCTGCAGCCGGATTCCCATTCCATCCACAGGAGACACCTGTCACCATCGCGCAGTCGTCGATCGGCCGAAACGCCCGTCCCAGGCCCGGTGTCCGGCAACCGGCTAGGCGGATGGGTCACCAATCGGGTATAGTGGAACTCGGTGATGCGAAGGGAAACGATCTGTACGAAAGGAGCCCAATCGTGATACGAACATTGATGCTTGCCATTGCCACACTGACCTTGTGCGCGGCGCCAATCGGGTGCAGTGACGAGATGTCCGAGGCGGTGGATGAGTTGGGAATCCAGCAAGGGCGGCGGCCAGTGCCGGAGACGCTGAGCCCGCCTCCCGGACCACCTCAGCAGGGGGCCCTCGTTTCTGGGAACGAAGGAACAC
>JADFIM010000073.1 GCA_022566725.1 Planctomycetota bacterium | reverse complement strand
TCCCACGTCCTTCATCGCCGCTCCACGCCTAGACATCCACCGTACGCCCTTGTTAACTTGATCACGCCGACCCGACCCCGACCTGTGAGCCCGCAGATGCGGGACCATCATTCCGGAGGGAATCGACGTCTTTCCACCGGGGCATACTGCAGCCCCGACAGACTTGAAGCCTTTCAAGCGGCTTTCGATCTCGTCTCGGTGTGCTGCTACGTCGTCGGCAAAGGGTTTGCCACGACGCAGCACGCGACGTTCGAATCCTGACTTGCCAAAGAGCAGGAGTACGCGCCAACTGATTCAGCGCATACACACTCCCGGACGATAGCCATCCGGCACTCTGTCTCCCTCTACCATAGAGCAGCAGGGCTCCTCGTGTCAAGGCCTGAGCCGGCTTTCCTGGCAGCGATCGGTCCCGCAGGGGTGGATGCAGCTCGCCCGGCGTCTCAAGCCCTGCCGGATCTAGCCCGTTGCTCCAGTCGGCGGCGGTCGGGATTGTGGATTTCAACCTGCGGATCGCGCAGGTCGAGTATCTCACCGGTATGGAGGTCCTGCAGCAGGACTTTGGCCGCCCGGCCAGCCTCGAGGCCGGCCCCACGTCCGGCGTCAATATCCTCGACGATATCGAGCACGACCAGACCGGTGCTGAAGTCAATGCGAACGGGCTCTTCGCCGTCCGGCATGCGATACTCCTTCACCGTGCCAATGTAATCGCCCGGCTGAACATGGAACGTCTCCACCCACTGATCACCATCGTAGAAGCGGTAGACCTCCGCAGTGGCCCGGCCCAAGCCCAGCGCCCCGGCGGCGGCGCGTCCTCCCGCTGGAGTCGCTTTCGTGATGAACACACGAAGGGGTGGACTGACGCGTAACGGGTCCGACCATTCGCTCACCGCTGAGCTCAGTGCGAAGGATTCCGCCAAGTCCTGCTGCTGATCAACAAGGCTGCGCTTCTTGCCAAAGAATGGATTGTAGATCTTGACGGTCAGTCGATAGCGGTAGGTCTTGGCGGGCTCGACGGTGAGGTCATGACCCCAGATCGTGATCTCGTCATCTTGCGGAGCTGGACTTTGCCCATCAGGCTCGCCCGATGTTCCGTCATCAACCTCGCTCGGAGCACTCAATCTGCTGAGTTGCTCCTCTCGAGCAGTGATAATCTTGTCGAGCCGGTTGATATCCTTGCAACGTCTGCGAATCGCAGCCTCGTCGCCCTTGTCCGCTGGCCCATAGCCGCCACCACCCTTGTCTTTTTTGCCCCGCCCGCTGCTGCCGCTAGGGCCCATGCCGCCGCCACCGGGGGCCCCTCGCCCGCCGGGCGTTCCTCGTCCGCCGCTTGGCGCATCACCGGCCCCGGATCCGCCCTTGGGAGGCTCCGCAGGGCCGTCATCGCAGCCCTCCGGTGTGCCGCCGAGCTTCTCCAGCCTTTCGATCAGCCGTTTCCGCTTCTCTTTGAATCGATCAATGTCGCTCTTAATCCTGAGGACTTCCGCATCCTTGGGCGCGAGCCCCTCGGGGATTTCAGGCTCGTCGGGAGCAGGAGGGCTCCACTCCTCGTTCTTGGTGGGATAGAACTCCGGCCGAATGATGTCCAGTTGAACAACTGGATCTCCGAGCTGTTCAATGACCTGATCACGAACAGCGGCGCCGATGCCCTCGCCGAGCTGGGGACGGAACGTGAACTGCCCCGGGATCGGATCGAGCGTGGTGATGTTGGTCCAGTGGGCATCCACCAGTTGCTGCCGCTCGATCACGACGTCCACGATGTTTTCCGGCCGGTCTTTGTACCAACTTGACGGGATGGCGGCTTTGCCCTCGGCGTCGAGATCAATGTGTTCTCCGCGAAACTGGCGTCGAAGATCCGCCACGCTGAACCGGGCGGCCGCCGTCACGAACGTAATGTCTAGCGGTTGGCTTGGATCGGCGAATTGTTGTTGCAGATCGCTATGTTCGCTCAGCACGCCGTCCGCCAGCGCGTCGGAATAGGACTTGACCACGACCTGGTACGGTGCCTTGACCTGGGGGACCGGGAACTCGACGCCTCGCTCCCTCTCGAACCCACGAATATTGGGAGCAATCGCCAGGTGGAACTGCGGAAGCGCGGGTTGGGGGTAGACGGGGCGATCGAACCTGGCCAGCAAATAGTCCAGAGCGGGAACGGGGTCAGGCAGCTCTATCTGAGGCGGGGAAGCCTCGTCGAGGCGCTCGAGAAGTCGCTCGGCCTCGGCCTGCAGAAGGGCATCAATTCTATCGGGCGCCACCATTTCCCCTGTGGGCGTCTTGACCGCATTCGGCTCGCCGATGAACTGCATTGCCGTGAAGACGACCAGCAGCACGGCAGCGAGACCCAAGACGATCCTTTCCGCATGCAGTTCCCAAATGGTGATGCCTTTGGTCTTCATGATGATCGGCTCCAATAGCGACGCGCCGCTGCTATGGACAACGCGTTCCCAAAGATGGGCTCACCCCGTGGTTTGCGGCTCCGCCGGGATGCCAAGCGCCTGTTTGAGCTCAGGCGGCATGAACTGGGCTGTCCATTCGCGTAACCAGATTGTTTCGAGTTCGAGCGTAAGCATCGACACGGGAGTCCCGCCGTAGAAATAACCGTCCTTGACCTCCAAGAACGAATCCACGACCTCCAACTGGGTATTGAGGATGGTAATGAAGTTGTACCGAACGAGGGCATCAAGGACCTCCGGGATCCTGCTGCTGTCAACGACGATCGTCAGCTGCACGTATCGCACGTCGTACAACGGATTGCTCGTGCGACCTGTAAAGGAGACGCTGAAATCAAGCGGCACTTCCCGGCTGGGGTCGGCGGCGGCGGGTGTTGCGGCTGCATTCTGACCGGATGATGAGCGACTGGACCCCCGGCGGCGTCCGGGACCGACAGGGCTGCTTCCGAAGCCGCCACCAGAGGCTGGCGGTCCGCTACGAGCGGCGGGAGCCGGCTCACCAAGGACCTGCATCGATACCAGGCGCTTGACCGGCCCATCCAGCACCGAGTCGTACGGTTCGTTGGCCTTTTGTAGCGCCAGGAGGATGTCCTGTTTGATCCAGAATCTCCACTGCCAATCGAACAAGGCCGGCAGCGTCGGCACTGTGGTAGGCTCTGGGGGAATGTTGACACTGGCAAGCGTGGCGTAGAACCTGGTCTGCTTCGCAGCTTCCGCGTATTTGGATAGCCTGGTCTCGGTCAGTTGCTCGCTCAGCCAGGTTTCGTCCTCTTCGGTCAGATCTTCTCGGGATTCCTTGATCAGGACCTGCGTCATGAATCGGGCTCTGGCCGCTTCGAGGTCGTCGCGCATGCTTTCCAAAGATGGGGGCGACTCAGCGCCGATGTCTGCTAGCAACTGCACATACGCTGCCCACAGACGCCGGTGCATCTCAAACGGCAGCGTCTCGCGCAAGTGCATAGGCGGCTCGGGGAACAGCTCATCAAGAAGCACGCCGCGGTCTTTGCGATTGACGCGTAGCGCCTCGTCGCGAATTCGCTGGGCGTCTGCACTGATCCTTTCGGTCAGCTCCCGGTAGCGATCCAGCAGCTGCGGGTTCACGACGATGGTTGCGGTCACTGGCTCGTCGCCCGCAACCGGGTTGTGGTAGGAAACCTGCGTCTTTTGGAGGCGGTCGAGATCGGCGATCTTCGCCGCACGGGCCTTGACTTCTTCCTTGACCCGGTCATTCATGTTGCCCGCAACGATCGACATGGCAATCGGCGCCGTGATCATGACAGCCACAAAGATGACGATGTAGACGTTGGACTTGACCCAATCCAAGACAACATTCATCACGCGGCCTCCTCGCCATCCTGGGCGCGGCCCGCGGCGGTGTCGGCGGGTAGTGCAGCGGGCGCATCCAAAAGCTCAACCTCGAACGTAATCGGGACGAGGTAGTATTCCGAATTCGGTGGATACAACGTCGGGCGATTGGGTACCGGCCCCATCGCATCGAGAACGTCGTGTTCACCGCGGCCGGTTGGTGGGGTTCCTGCCGTGCCCTGTCCGGGGCCGGGCGGCGGACGGTGTGGACCGGGCGCTGGGGGCTGTCCGCCTCCACCGGTATGGCCTATCCCCCCCACGGGCCCCGGCGGCCGACGCGACCCCCCCCGCGGCTTCCCCCGTTTGCCAGGCGTACCGCCTCCGCTGGGCGCCATTCCTCCCGGCCGTGGTGCGGTACCAGACCCAGCCCCTGGCCCCGGCGGTCGGCGGGAGCCCTGCGAACGGTCGCGGCGACCGGGTGGGCTGCCGGCTCGCCCCGGCGCCGATGGCCGAGGAGCGCCTCCAACCTCCTCCTCGCCCGTTTCGGAGATGGTAAACGTCTGTTCGCGCCCACGATTCCACGAGATGGTGTCGTCAAGGATGCGGTACGGCACATCGGGGCGCTCGGCGTGGTCGCGAAGCCACTGGCCGACCGTCTCGGTGAGGAAGTCGAACGGCCGGTCGTGGCTCAGCTGAACCTCCACGGTCACAGCGATTCGCCGACTCTTGGCCTGGGGGTCGTAGGTGTACCGCCCACCAAGATGTCGAAGCTGCACGAGCCTTCGCTGTTTGGGCTCAACGGCCAGGATCTTCTCAACATCACTACCGAGCAGCTCAGGCTGCGGATCGGTTGACGCCAACGCGTGTGCCACATCGTTGATCAAATGCGGCCAAACATCGCGGTAGTCCACGAGGCGTCGAAGGTTCTCCGCCGCGAAGCCCACTTTGTTGGCAGCACTGATCTGCTCGAAGTCTCGTTTGAGCTTTCCACCGGTTTCGAGAACCTGGGAGACGATGGCGGGTTCCCCACCGGGGTTGAGCGAGCTGCGGTCGCTGATCGGCCGGTAGAGCATCATGGTGGCCCCGAGCACGACGATCGCCGCCGCCGCCGCGAACCATTGCGTCTTTTGCCGCCACAACTCCGCGCGGAGGGTTTTCACCGGCACCAGATTGGCGTTGATGCGTGCCAAGCCGAGGCCTTGCAGCGCCAGGCCGTAGGCCGTGGCCATGCCGACCGCGCTCTGGGCAAACGTCGCGGCTTCGCGGCCGGTGACCGCAATTCTCTTATATTCGTCCAGCCGAAGTACGTGCATTTGCAACTGCTGGCCGAGGAATTTGCGCAAACCCGGGATCTTGAACGTGGAGCCGAGCCCGACCATCGTGGTCAGCTTGGCGTCGCGATGAAGCGTCTGGTAATAGCCGATCGACCGTTGGAGATCCTGGAGCAGATCGCTGAAGACCGGCCGCATCGCCTGCATGATTTGCTTGGCGTACTTGCTGGCGGCAGCCTCATGCTTGAGCTTCTCCGCCTTGGAATAGCTCAGTTTGAATGCCGCGACAATCGCCTCTGTGAAATGGGTGCCGCCCAGGGGGAAGGTACGAATCCAGCACCGCCCCTGATCAGCAATGATCACATCCGTTGCGTAGGTCCCGATGTCGAGGTAGACGACGGGCCCTTTGCGCCCGGCCAGATTGTGGTCATAAGCCATGGCGTTGTACACCGCCACCGGACCCAGCGTCAGCGCCTCGGGCGCGATCCCCAGCTCCCCGTACAGGCTCAACCGTTGCTGGACACGGTCGCGCGTGATGGCGAAGATCCCCACCTCGATTTCCGGCGAGTCATCGGACGTGAACGTCTGATAGTCCCATTCAACCTGTTCGATCGGGAAGGGGATCTGCTGCACGGCCTCGAACTTGACCACGTCCGGCACTTTCCTCGGCTCGACCGGCGGAAGCTTGGCGAACCGCGCGAATGCCGCATGGCCCGGCACGGACATCACCAGATGCTCGCCCTCCAGGACCCTTTGGCTGACGAGTTGGCCGAGGCTCAGCCGGATCATCTCATTCTGATCCACGCCCGGCGTGGACAGCGCCTTCCTATGCACAATCACCTTGAAGTCGGAGATACTCACCTCGTCACCATCGCGGGTAAGACGAATCGCCTTGATCGCGGCGGCGCCAACCTCTAGACCCCAAGCTGCCTTTGGACGTGCCATGTCGCTATAGACTCCTCCTAGAAAACCCCGGAGCTTGGGCTTGCCCATACCTCATACGTCACCGGGAGCTTCAGGTCAGAGCCTCCCGGCCGGGAGCCAAGGATGATATGCGAATCCGACCGGTCGCGCGCTCGCGCCCGACGCGGCGGAGTCATTGAACCAGCCGCCACAAGGCTGACTCGCCCAGGCCTTGCCGCTAGCATGCAACGGCGATGCGGACGCTTCGGTACCGAATAACAACGCTGGGGTGCCGGGTGAATCATGCCGAGGCTCGCGAGATGGAGTCTTTGCTGTTGGATCGCGGCTTGGTCAAGGCAGCTGCGCGCGGACTGTGTGACGTTGAGGTGATTCATACGTGCAGCGTGACCAACACCGCCGCCGCCAAGAGCCGACAGGCCGTCCGCCGGGCGCTGCGCCGTCGATTCGATTCGGGATTGCCGCTCGCGGATCTGCCTGGGCCGGTTCCGGGCCGAGGCGCGTTTATGCCGACGATCATCGTCACAGGCTGTTATGGATCGACCAACCCCGACGAAGCGGCCCAGCTGGCCGGCGGACCGCACCATGTGATCCACCACTACGATCATGACGGCTCGGCGATGACTGACCGCTTCGCACGGCGGCTGGACAAATGGCTGGCTGGCGAGCGCACACACCAACGTTTACGCAGCGGACCACCCACGAGTTGCCACGAAACCATCCTCCCATTGCCCGTGGTCGAACCGCATCGCAAAGCGGGAGCCCATGTACGAGCGGAGCTGAAGATCCAGGACGGCTGCGACGCCCACTGCACGTTCTGCATCATTCCGAAGGTCCGCCGGACGCTGCGATCCAAGACGATCCGTGATGCGGTGGACGAGGCTCGCCGGCTGGTCGATCTGGGCCATCGGGAGATCGTGCTCACCGGAATCTTCATTGGAGCTTACGGGCACGAGACGGGCTTGCGGCGCAAGCAGGCGGAGCCCGGCAGTGGGCCGCTGGCCGATCTGCTGGACGCTGTAGCGGGGGTTCGGGGCTTAGTGCGGCTTCGGATCAGCTCCATGGAGCCCGGCGATGTGAGTGAGCCGCTACTCGACGCTATGGTCGCCAACCAGCCGGTGGTGGCGCCGCACCTGCACTTGCCGCTTCAGTCCGGGTCCGACGCGATCTTGAAGCGGATGAACCGACAGTATCGCGTCGGCGACTATCTGGAGATGATCGATCAGGCGACCGCAGCGCTGACCACGCCCGACAGACTGCCTCCGGCGATTACCACCGACATCATCTGCGGCTTCCCCGGTGAGACCGATCAGGATTTCGAGAAGACGCTTGAGGTCGTCCGGCGCGTGGGTTATTTGCACATGCATGTGTTCCCGTTCAGCCCCAAACGCGGAACCGCGGCCGCCCGCTGGACGGACCGATTCGTCCCTTCGGCCGTCGTGAAGGCTCGCGTCCGATGCCTCATCGATCTGGAAAGCGATCCGTCCGCCGGCTTGTCTATCCGGTATCGCCGCCGGCTGCTCGGCCGAACGGTGCGCGTGATTCTGGAACAGCCCAGAAGGGATGAGCCTGCGGTCATGACCGGCCGGTGCGACCATTATGCGTTGATCCAGCTCCGAACCCGGCGTTCCCGTGGTACGCTGTTGCACGCTCGCATCGCCAAGGTCACGCCCACGCAAACGATCGGCGAAACTATCCCGGCCAGCATTGGCCTGCCGGTCTTGCGGTAGTCCCCCAACTGCACGAGCGCGAACATGGCTCAACAACCCCTCGACCGCCCGACACCCGCTTCCAGCGACCTCGACGCCAAGCTCCAGGCCGAGATCGAAGCCGCCCTGGGTGACATGAGCCTGGAGGACATGCTCGATATCGCCGACCGCCCCAAGCCCCGCTCATCCTCCGCAAGAACCGAGACGCAACTGAAGACCGGCACCATCCTGCAAATCCATGGCGAAGATGTGTTCGTCGAGTTCGGCCCGAAGTCGTCGGGGATCTGCCCCCGGTCGCAGTTCGACAAGCCGCCGACGGTGGGTGAACGGCTGGAGTTCATCGTTGAGCGCTTCGATGAGAAAGAAGGGCTGTTGATTCTCTCACGGCAAGGGGCGGTGCATAAGGCAGCCTGGGAATCGTTGCAGGTTGGTCAAGTCGTGGAAGCCCGCTGCGCCGGCACCAACAAGGGCGGGCTGGAGATGGAAATCGCGAACCACAAAGCGTTCATGCCCGCCGGACAGGTTGGTCTGCGCCACATCGGCGACCTCTCCGTATTCATCGGCGAGAAGATCCCCTGCGAGATCATCGAGCTGGATCGAGCACGCGGCCGGATCATCCTCAGCCGGCGAAAGCAGCTCGAAGCCGAGCGCGTTCATCTGCGCGACAGCTTGCTGGGGGTGATCAAGGTAGGCCAGCAGCAGCCGGCGGTGATCACCTCCATTCAACCCTACGGCGCCTTTGCGGACCTCGGCGGGCTCGACGGGCTCATCCACATCTCCGACATCTGCTACGAGCGCATCAAACATCCCTCGGACCGCATCAAAGAGGGCGAACAGGTCCAGGTGCAAGTGCTCAAGATCGACCGCTCTCACGATCCGCCCCGCATCGGCCTGGGTATGAAGCAATGCATCGCCGACCCGTACCACGCCAAGGCAGCTGAGCTATCCGCAGGCGACACCGTCACCGGGAGAGTGACGCGGATCATGCCCTTCGGCGCGTTCGTCGAGCTCGCCCCGGGCGTGGAGGGGCTGGTTCACATCTCTCAGCTCAGCAGCGAACGCGTGGCCAAGGTCAGCCAGATCGTCAAGCCCGACGAAGTGATCACTGTCAAGGTGCTGGACATCGACACCGAGCACCGCCGTATTAGCCTGTCGTTGCGCGCGCTGAAGCAGGAGCAGGAGTCGCAGGTGGTCCGCCCGGACGATCCGGCCATCCGCAAGCTCAAACAGAAGTTCGGCGAGCTCAAAGGCGGGATCGGCTAGGCATCGAGCCCGCGCGTCCTCGTGCCGGCATTCCCAACGTCGAGCCCGGCCGTCCCTAGCGAGCCCGGCCGTCCCCGGCCCGGGATTCGCCCGCATATATACACGCGCATCCCCCGATCTAAGAATCCGGGGGCGAGGACGCCCCGGCTCGCTCTAAAGCCCCTTGAGCCTGCGGCGCAGGTCGGTCAGCGCGGCAGTCTCGATCGGGCGGGCGGTGAACAGGTCGAGGTTGGCGGTTGCAGCCATGTGCGGTAAGCAGCGCGTCAGCACGATTTCAATGCCTTGATCGTCCAACCGAACTCGATTCAGCCGGCCGTGGCGGGTGTTGACCGTCTCGAAGGCGGGCTCGTCGTAGCCGAACTCGACTAACGTGCGCGCAACGTCGGCGATCGGCGCTACCGTGTATAGCCGAACATGCACCGTCACCCCGGCGTCGATGTGTCCCTTCACCGCGCGCCCAACGAGCAGGGAATCGTCCTGGGGCATCGCTTCGGTCAACACCGTCATCAATTGCTCCGCCACCCGCCAGACGTTGCGGACCGACTCGGCGTAGCCGACATCACCCATCAACTGCATCGCCCTGGCCTGGGCGTGTTGGCGGACCCGACCGTAGCCGGGCAAATCCACATCACGGAATCCCAATGCACCCACCGCTGCCCGGATGGCCTGTCCGATCGAATCGGCCCGGCCGGCTTCCAGGAGTCGCGCCGCCTCGCAGGCAATCTGGTCTGTGCGCGGATCAGGCATCGCGTGCTCCATGCTACGCGCCGCGATGCCGTATATCATTGCGTGATGGCCGCATCAGCCAACCACATCACGAAGCCCACGATCGGCATCACCATGGGTGATCCAGCCGGGATCGGTCCGGAGATCGTGGTCAAAGCGCTGGCGGACAGGCGTATCCGCGGATTGGCCCGGTACGTCGTCTACGGCCTCAACGAGCTGCTGGCCTACGCTGCTGATCAACTGGAAGTTGAGCCGTACTGGTATCGCGTGCAACACGACTCCAAGCGCACCGTGCGTCAGATCACCGAGGATGTGGTGGTGCTCGACTTCGACGAGTTCGACGGGTTCATTCAATCGCCGCGCCAACCATCCAAGTCGGGCGGGATCGCGTCCAAGGCGTTCGTCGAGGAAGCCATCATCGACGCGATGCGCTTGATGGAACATCCCCGGCATCTCGACGCGATCGTGACCGGGCCCATCTGCAAGCAGTCCTGGCAGATGGCCGGGTTCAACTGGCCCGGGCACACCGAGCTGCTCGCCCATCGCACCAAGGCCAAGCGCCACGCGATGATGTTCGTGTCGCCCCGGCTGCGCGTGGTCCTCGCCACGGCCCATCTGCCGCTGATGGAAATCCGCAACAAGCTCACGATCGGTCGGGTGTTCGATCCGATTGATCTGGGCAACGATGCGTGCCGGGAGTTGGGAGTCGAGCAGCCGGTGATCGCGGTCGCCGGGCTGAACCCCCATGCCGGCGAAGGCGGGCACATCGGCGATGAAGAATCGCGGCTGATCGAACCGGCAATCGAGATCGCCCGGCATGGAGGCATCAACGTCCAGGGCCCCTTCCCCGCCGATACGCTGTTCATCGACGCCGCATCGGGAAACTACGACCTGGTCGTGGCGATGTATCACGACCAGGGGCTGATCCCCGTCAAGCTGCTGGGCTGGAACCACGCTGTGAACTGGACCATCGGCCTGCCGATCATTCGCACCAGCCCCGATCACGGCACGGCCTTTGACATCGCGGGCACCAACGCGGCCGCGGAAGGCTCGATGACTGCCGCGATCGAGCTGGCGGCGAAGCTGGCGGTCAACCGCATGACGGCCACGATGGTCGCAGGCGCGAAACGAAGCGAACCCGCCGCGTAGAAGATCCGCGGGTTGCCACCCGCGGCTATTCAGTGTGCACAAGATTCGCAGCCTCGCTTCCCGATAGCTGCGGGTGGTAACCCGCAGATTCCACCGTCATACTGCCTCCGTGCCCTCGTGCCTTTTTCGACCTTCCCAGCTACCATCCTCGCCATGAGTACGCCGACCGCCGCCAAGTCCATGGACGAGATCGTCGCGCTGTGCAAGCGTCGCGGCTTAATCTTCCCCGCCTCGGAGATCTATGGCGGGATCAACGGCTTCTGGGACTACGGCCCGCTG